>JAKLEK010000164.1 GCA_022703115.1 Elusimicrobiota bacterium | reverse complement strand
GCAATGTAAGACCGCCGTTCCTTGAGCTGCATCGAGAAAACCCGGTAGGGCCGTACTCTTTCTCTAAGCTTTGCGTGTCGTATCTGGCCGGCATGTTCTTCAGGGTCTATCGAGTGCCGGCCATTGTGCTGCGACCTACCCTCGCCTATGGTCCGGGGCAGGAGCCTGGCATGTTTATCCCCAGCCTGATAAGAACGCTGCGGCGCGGTGAAAGATTCCAGATGACGCCGGGAGAACAGGTGCGGGACTTTATCTACGTAGAGGATCTGGTCGGAGCCTATTTAAAAGCCGGCGCGGCCAAAACCGGATTCGGAGAGATCTTTAATGTGGGGTCGGGAGAATCATCCACTATAAAGGATCTTGCGCTTAAAATCGGCGCGCTTATGAACAGAAGTTCTCTGCTGGACATAGGCATGATATCCTACCGCCCCGCTGAGATCATGGACTATCGTGTGGACGCCTCAAAAGCGCTGAAAGTTTTAGGCTGGAAACCGGAGATATCTCTAGACCTGGGATTGAGGTTGACTATCGAGGCCGAAGGCTGCGTGGATGAAAGATAAGCCGCGGATCAGGATATTGCTGTATTCCGATTACGGCGCTTTTGCCGGCAGCGAGAACATGCCGGCCAATCTTTTGAATAGTCCGGTTATCCGCCGTGACTTCGATCTGTTGTTCGCATATCGTTACAGTGCTAAATATGCGGCGGGGATGGCCGCACGTGTTTCTCCGGAGGCGCGGACTATTCCGCTTCGAATACCCGCCGCCGAGGCGCTATTAGAGGCTCTGGATCTGCGCGGACTGAATTTTTTTTCTCTGTTGCTGCGCAGGACCGGGATTTTTCTGCTTCTGCGATACCTTTTCGCTCTCTATGCCGCTGGGGGCCTGTATTTTCTGTTTAGGAAAGTCCGCCCCGATATACTGCACGTAAACGATGGCGGGTATCCGGGCGCGTATTCTTGCATCTCAGCCGTTTTCGCGGCGCGGGCGGCCGGCGTCAAACGGGTGTTCTTCGTGGTAAATAACATCGCGGTCCCCTATCTGCGGTTCACCCGGCGGCTGGAGAAACCTATAGACGGTTTCGTCGGACGTAACGTTTCGTTCTTTGTCACCGGCTCAAAATACGCGGGGGAGAGACTGCGCGAGGTCCTTTCGCTGCCGGCCGGTAAAGTGCGCAATATCCCTAACGGGATAGCCGATCGGGAAGCAGTCGAATCCTTAGAGGCGGTTCGCAAACGTCTTGATGTCACCGGAGACTGTGTGGTGTTGGGGACTGTCGCGGACCTGGAGCCCAGAAAGGGACATAAATACCTGTTGGAAGCAATGGCGCTCCTTAGGAGCGGATATGCGGATTTTCAAAAAGTAATTCTTCTGATAGAAGGCGTGGGCGGTGAACGGGAGCGGCTTGAAAAGCTGGCGGCCGAACTGGCGCTGGATGGCAACGTTCGGTTCCTCGGGAGGGAATCGCACATTTTCGACCTGATCCGAGCCTTCGATGTGTTCATCCTTCCGTCTGTTGGATATGAGGATTTTCCGAACGTGATACTCGAGGCGATGAGCATGGGGAAACCGGTTATCGGCACTCGGGTCGCCGGAATTCCGGAGCAGGTGGCGGATGGTGATACAGGGTTGGTCGTTGAGCCGGCTGACGCTCGGCAACTTGCCAGCGCTATTGTTCGTCTGCTCAGGAACTCAGAGGAAAGGAAGGACATGGGTCGTAAGGGCCGGGAAAGGTTCAACGCCCTCTTCTCGTGCGATAGGGCGATATCTAATTATTCAGCGCTGTACAGTGAGCTTGCGGGATAAAGCTTGAAGTGCGACGGTCGGCAGGTCGCTTGAGCGGAGGGTATATTATGATAGATGGAGTTCTGATAAAGCAACTGAAGAAAATCCCAGACGAGCGCGGGACTATAATGCATATGCTGCGCGCGGACAGCCCGGAGTTCGAAAAGTTCGGCGAGATATATTTTTCCACGGTATACCCAGGCGCCATCAAGGGCTGGCATATCCACAAAGAGATGGTCCTGAACTACGCCGTCGTTCACGGCATGATCAAGCTGGTCCTCTACGACGACCGGCCCGGGTCACCGACTAAAGGCGAGCTGCAGGAGATATTCCTGGGCGGAGAGAATTATTCGCTGGTCAAGATCCCGCCTCTCGTCTGGAACGGCTTTAAGGGAATGGGAACGGAGATGGCGGTGGTGGCGAACCTCGCTTCAGTGCCGCACTCTCCGGGCGAGATCGACCGCCTGGATCCTTTCAGCAAGAAGATCCCTTACGACTGGGCCCTGAAGCATAAATGAGAGCGGTCCGATAGCTAGGGCGGCAGGACTGCCGGCTTTGGCGCCGGAGCGCGGTGCCGGCGCATGGCCGTATCGTGCCTGCTGGACGATCCCCCATGCCCTCTTTTTTATTTGATAAAATAATTCATTAATGTAAGCTTCAGGCTGGCCGGGGCCGTATGCCTTTATGATCCGGTCAGGGGAGAATATGGACCTTCGCGGTAAAAATGCGCTGGTTACCGGTGCAGATGGCTTTATAGGCAGTCATCTTGTGGAGGAGTTGCTTGCCGCGGGATGTCGGGTGAAAGCCTTCGTGTACTATAACTCTTTCAATTCCTGGGGCTGGCTGGACACTCTGTCATACGAAAAGAAGGCGCAACTGGATGTTTTCGCCGGGGATATAAGGGATCCGAACGGCGTTCGCGCGGCGATGAACGGAGCCGATATCGTGTTCCATCTCGCGGCGCTTATAGGCATACCCTTCTCCTATCATTCCCCGGACTCATATGTGGATACTAACATCAAGGGAACGCTCAATGTGCTGCAGGCTGCCAGGGACCTGAAGACCAGAAGGGTTCTGGTAACTTCCACTTCCGAGGTCTATGGCACGGCGCGTTACGTGCCGATAGACGAGGCGCACCCTTTCCAGGGCCAATCGCCGTACAGCGCCACAAAGATAGGCGCCGACAGGATCGCCGAGTCTTTTTACCGGAGTTTTAACCTGCCGGTGACGATCGTGCGCCCGTTCAATACCTTCGGTCCGCGGCAGTCCGCTCGAGCGGTCATCCCTACGATAATAACTCAGTTGCTCTGTGGTCGTAAGAAGATAATGTTGGGGGCGCTGTCTCCGACCAGGGACTTCGTATATGTGAAAGACACGGTAAAGGGCTTCACCGCCATAGCAGGATGCGACAATGCGGTCGGGCAGGAGATCAACATCGCGACCGGTAAAGCTGTTTCCATAGGCGATGTGGTTAATAGACTGATCTCTATCATCAATCCAGAGGCCGAGTGTGTCGGCAGCAGGCAGCGTCTGCGCCCCGCCAAGTCCGAGGTCGGACGTTTGCTCGGCAGCAGCTCCAAACTGCGCAGGTTGACTGGCTGGAAGCCCGCTTACACGTTCGATAAGGCCCTGAAAGATACGATCGGGTGGTTCCGCCTTCCTGAGAATCTGGCTCGCTATAAAAGCGATATATACAACATTTAGGAGCGAGCGATGCGAGCCATAATACTGGCCGGCGGCAAGGGCACTAGACTCAGGCCTTATACCACACTTATCCCCAAGCCGCTGATGCCGGTCGGGGACGAGATGTCCATTCTTGAAGTGGTTATACGCCAACTGTCCAGGGCTGGTTTCAAACATATCACGATAACCGTGAACCACCTGGCTGAATTGGTGGGGGCGTTCTTCGGCGACGGGCGGAAGTGGGGCGTGAGGATAGATTATTCCATGGAGGACAAGCCGCTGGGTACCATCGGACCGTTAACACTGATCAGGAACTTGCCCGAGAATTTCCTTGTGATGAATGGAGATATCCTTTGCGACCTTGATTACAGGAACTTCTATGATTTTCATGTCCGCTCTCGCAACAAGGTAAGCGTTATGTCCGTCAGCCGCAGATCCAAGATAGACTTCGGCGTGCTG
>JAKLEK010000163.1 GCA_022703115.1 Elusimicrobiota bacterium | reverse complement strand
GGCCCGGGCGCAACCGGCGGGTCAGGCCTGTATACAATGGGTAACCCTAATCAGAGGGTAACAGTGAAGGATAGTTACTTCGTGGGCAATAAAGAAGGACTGACCATTTCTAATTGCCAGTACTGCCAGATCACCGGTAACACGATAGAATCCAGCGCCGGTTCCGGAATTAATATGAACACCGGTTCCGACAATATTATCTCCCATAACATCCTGCTTAATAACACTGGGATAGCGATTTTTACTTGGGAGAGCGGAAATAATCTGATCTCCGGCAATGAGATCAAGGCTGGTGGCAGCGAGGGGATATATATAGACGGGGATCCGGCCGCCGGCAGTCCGAACAATAATATCTCCGGTAACACTATAGACGGCACCGGCGGAACGGCGATAATATCGGAAAATTCATCCAACAATGTCATCTCTTCCAACAAAATATACGATTGCGGCGGCGCGACCGGGATGGGTATTCAATTAATAGGTTCCGACAATAACAGCGTTACCGGCAACCTTCTGTTCGAAGCTACGGCTGGTGGCTGGGCTATTAATCTGGATGCTTCTTCAAATAAGAATTTCTTGGCGGGCAACACGTATCGCGGATATAATCAGGGACAGATCGTGATCGATAACGCTCAGAATACTCAGTACGGGGCGCAGAACGTGAACGACAGCTATGTCTTCGTTTCCTCTTACTCCAAGATAGGCCTGGGCACCGCGAGACCGACGGCGCCGCTGCACATCTATTCCACCTCCTCTTATGTGAATTCCATTCTGCTGGAGCGCATCTGGACCGATACCTCCGGGAACATCATTGATTCCAGAAGAGCCGCCGGTACACCGGTCTCTCCGAATACGGTTTCCGACGGCGACAAACTGTTGTGGGTGCAGGGTGCCGGCTGGAACAATATGTCAGGCTCATATCAGATCGCGGCAGCTCTGGGGGTATCGGTTGACGGCGTTCCGGGGGGGGGCGCCACCGACATGCCCGGTCGCCTGGAATTCGCTACAACCCCTGACGGTTCTGCGTCGCCTGCTGTCAGGATGGTGATACGTAATAACGGCGCCGTAGGGGTAGGAAGTTCGATGCCTTTGGTGCCCCTCCATATCTCTTCCGATACCAATTCGCAGGTCGTGGTGGCGTCCGGGACCAAGTTTTTCCTTAACGACGACACTGGGAACGCGTTGCTGAAGAATTCGAACGCATTGGTCTTCCACGCCGCCGAGATCGGCGGTTATGGAGCCGTGGCCGATATGGTGGCCATGGGCGCCGATGCCGGGAACTTCATGTCGGAACTGCGCTTCTGGACCAGGCCAGATTCAGGGGACCCGCAATTGCGGATGACCGTAGAGCCGGGCGGGAATGTAGGAATAAGCACCGGTCCGGCCAAGAGCCCGTTCAAATCCAGCCGGCTTCAGGTTAACGGAGACATCGGGCTGGGTGCCGGGACCGAGTTCGAAAATACCCCGATAACCATCTGGCTGAGGAATAACACCGGTGCGTCCATTTCGGCCAACAGAATAGTCAGCATCGGCACCGCGGATAATACCATCCAGCTTCCGGGAGGAGTGGGCGATTCGTTCGTGCTCGGTGTTTCCTATGAAAATATACCGGCAGGCGCGGCTGGCCGGGTGGCGGTGGCCGGAGTCGTAAATCTCATGACTGACGCCACCGGCAGTACCAGAGGATATTACGTTACCAGTGCCTCCGCCACTGGTGATGGCAGGAGTACGACTCCGGTCGGGTTTACGGCTTTCAACACGTCCGTTGGGCGCTGGCTTAAATCTTGCGGGGCAGCATCCATCTGTCCGGTCCTGTTGGAATAGCGTGGTCGTTCCGAATTATCAGGCTATAAGCCCGTCCGTGCCAGGTCCATGAGGCGGTGTCGTCCTGTCCGTGAAAGATGAAACATGCTAAATATCCAGGCTTATCCTTGCCATCCCGCGCGGGTTTTGCCCGCGCGGGCGCGGCCTTAATAATTGCAGGAGCTCTGTCCCTTCAGGGCCGTATGCCTGAGGTCGCGGCGGCTAAGAGCGGCGGACGCCTCACCGTCAGCGACGATATCATCGGCGCGCCGGCGGGGAACATCGCGATGGCCGGGGGGAACTTCCTCGCGCAGGGGTTCATCGGGGCGGTGGACAGCGGGGTCCATTCCGGCCCCGGCGCGGTGGTTGAATCCGGCTTCTACTCCTACCTGGTCGCCCTGCCGTCGGTGTACCGTTCGACGGCCGCTTCGGAGGACTCGCTCCTGGTGGACTGGGAGGCGTCCAACCCGGCCGGCACGCAGTACACGGTCTTCCTTTCCACCTACCCGGGCACTAACCCTTATCTCACTCTTCTCTCGACGCCGGCTTACGCTTCCGGTTTTTTCGGCCTGGGGCCAAACACCACGTATTACGCTTATATGCAGCCGAACTACATGGAGAGCGATTTTCCGGGACAGATCGCTTTGTCCACCGTGACCCTCAGCTCCGGCGTATTCGAGAACGCGATGGCGCTGGGCGATGTTGGTCCGCGCTCGGCCGAATTCCACTACCCGAACCTGCATAATCCTGGAGCGGTGTTCAACGTCCCCTGGACCGAAGCGTCGCAATCCGCGCTCCCGCGGGCGCTTTACGGGCAGGGTTCCGCCCTGTACGAGGATCTCATCTACGCCGGCGGCGGGCACGACGGGGTGACTTTCAGCAGCGCCGTGTATTTCGCGCGTCTCGACGCGGGCGGCTCTTGGACTTCGTGGGGGACAGCCGGTTACCTGCCTTCCCCGCGCTACGGGCTGGCCCTGGTGGCGCTTAAGGGCCGCCTGTACGCTCTCGGCGGCTATAACGCGGCGGGCTCCTCCCCGCTGGTCTGGTCCGCCGATATCTCCACTTCAGGGACCCTGGGCGCCTGGCGGAACGAGCAGTCTCTTCCCGGCGGTCGCTATCTCCACGCGGCGGCGGCGTATAAGGGCCGCATGTATGTTTCCGGAGGATACAGGACCTCGGCCCCTGCCGGCGCAGAGTTGTCGGTGCTAAAGGCCGACGCCGGCGACGACGGGGCTCTTACCGCCTGGGCCTCTCTGACCGACCTGCCGGCCCCGCGCTACGGCCATACGATGTCGGTCTATAACGGCTGGATGTACGTGACCGGCGGCAAGGACGGCGCCAGCCCTAAGACCACGGTCTGGCAGAGTTCCATAACGGCCGGCGGCGCGCTGACCGGTGGCTGGACCGCGCAGAGCGCCATGCCGTCGGCGCGCTACGGGCATAAGGCCGCCATAGTGGACGGCAACTTGGTCATAACCGGCGGCAACAACGGCTCGGCGGCCCAGTCCCTGGTGTTCGGGGCCGGGATCTCGACCGGCGGCGCGGTCGGCGCGTGGCGGGCCTACGAGCCCCTGCCAGGCGTCCGCCAGTTCCACGCGCTGGAGAACATCGGGGGGAAGCTCTGCGTGCTCGGCGGTTCCAGCGGTTCCCTGGCCGATCCTAAGGTTTTCGTCTCCACTTTCGCGGGCACCGAGTACTACGCGCAGGCGGCCGACAATACCGGCTTCGCGGGCGCGGTCGATTCCGCCTGGGCCCCGGACCATTCCTGGCGTCCCTCCGGTCTGGTCCCGGATACGGATTACTATTTCCGGGCGAGATCAAGGAACTGGGCAGGGAGAGAAACGGCCTATTCCAACTATCTGACCACGCATACCTACGCCGCCGTCCCCGCCGTCTCGACCTGGAGCGCGGTCTACCAGAGCAGCGCCGTAGTGAGCTGGGGAAAGAACGGGAATCCCGGCGGGGTGAAGTATTACTGCGAGATCTCTTCCTATACCGACTATTCATTCGTGAACTCCTATACCGGTCTGGCCGATTACGCGGAATTCTCCTCACTGACCCCGTCCACCACCTATTACGCGCGGGTGCGGGCGGTGGACAGCCTGCTTAGAATGACGGCGTTCCTTGAACTTGCGCC
>JAKLEK010000162.1 GCA_022703115.1 Elusimicrobiota bacterium | reverse complement strand
GACGCCAAGACCCCGGAGTTCTTCTGCAGCATGGCCGCGGTATTCCGCCTCTCCATGGACCCGGTGGGCGCGCGCCTGTGGCTGGACAAGGTCCCCGCAGGCACCGGGTTCGAGGACAGGAAGCGCCTGGAACTGGCCTGGCTGGAACTTTACGAAGGACGGACGGATGCGGCCCTGGACCGCTTCCGGGAGCTGGCCCGGGATTCGCAGGAAAGGACCGGGGCGCTGCTTGGAACGGGTACGGCCCTGCTGAAAAAGGCCGCGGCTGATAAGTCTCCGAACTTGGCGAGAGAAGCTCTGGAAGCCCTCTCTTCCGCTTTGAGCCGGCCGACCCCGCGGACCCCGGACATCCTGGCCTGCATGGGAGAGGCATACGCGCTCTCCGGAGACCATCAGCAGGCCGAGGACTGCCACCGCAGGGCGATGGCGGCGCGCCCTACGCTGCGCTATACCATAGGCCTCGGAACGGCGCTGCTCAGGAACGGAAAGTTCCGGGAAGCCGCGCATCTCATAACAGGACTGGCTCTCATAGATCCCGGCTCCGCCGGACGCCTCGCCGCCGGCCTGCCGCGCGACTCCGCGGCCCAGCTGCTTGAACTTTCCCGGCAGAACCCGGAAACGTCCGTACAGCCCGGCCCTCCGGACGGGACGTCAACGCCGCCGCCTCCGCCGACCATGCTTCCCATCGGGGCAGGCGCTCCGCCGCCCCCACCATCCAGACCGCGCGGCGGCGGAGAAGCCGCTGCGCCGCCACCGCCGCCTTCCAGGCGGACTTCGCCCGGGCTCGAGATGGAATCGCTTATGGAAGCGGCCAGCGTTTCGCTTCCGACCGAAACCGAGGTCAGGAAGGACGATTTCATGGGCAGGGCCTTCAGGCTGGCCTCCACGCTGGAAGAGGAGACCGGCAAAAAGATCTTCTTCAACTCCGAAGGTCTGGTGGAGGTGGAGAAAAGACTGCGTCTGGTATTCGTAAAAGCCCTGGACGAGAGGCAGAAGCACGTGGAAGCCGTGAAGGACTGCGCGGCTTTCCTCTGCTTCATCCTTCAGGAAAGGCTGCACGGCCGGCTGGTCAAAATGCCGGATTTCGACGAGTGGGGCTGGCCCGTGATCTTCGAATACCCTAAGCGCATTACGACCTATCCGGTCCAGCGGGTGTGGAAACTGCTCTGGCCTGGCGACCTCCCGGAACCGGGCTGGCTTATAAATTACCTCCGGTACATCGAGGAAGAGCTGGGCTCGGAACGGACCGACCGCCCTCACGGAGCGGACGCCGTACGAGGCAGGGTCTCCAGCCACGCGGAACGCCTGACCGACGCTCAGACCGAGCACCGGCGGATAATGACCCTCGCCTCCACCCTGCATGAGACCAGCGAGATAGAGATAGGACGCTCCGGAGTGGACAAGCTGGAGAACGCGATCAAGTGGAATTTCAGGCCCGACACGCCGCCCACCAAGGACGGCTGGAAGGTCCTGAGGTGCTACGGGCACATCCTGGCCGAGATACTGATAAGGGATTTCAAGGCAGTCTGGTACAACACCGAAGGGAACGACGGCATGTGGTCGCTGCTCACTCCCTGGAACACTTTCGTTTTCCCCATCGGGAAAGTCTACAAAGCCGCCTCCCTTGGCGGCGGTCTGTGCGGGTACTATGACGCGCTGCTCAGCGAAAAGATCCAGGCCGCCGGCAAGCCGCAGGCCTGAAGGGCCGCCGGACGCCCGCTGCGTTCCGGCCCACGCGGATTGATTTGGCCCGGCTATTATTATAAACTTCCATAATTAGCGCCGAGCGCTAAGCGGCACTTACGCCCCAAGACCCAGATGAAAAAGAACCTCGTCCTCCTCTGCGCCTTTTCCGTCCTAGCGCCGGCCCGTCTTCACGCGGGATTCGATCTGGCTTCCATGAATTCCAGCGATCCCGCCATCTCCGGCGGGGAAGCGCCGGCGGCGCCCGCGGCCCCTGACGCGCCGGCGCCGAAAGAGTGGACCATAATGGTCTTCATGAACGGCAAGAGCAATATCGAATCCTTCGCCGTCAGGGACCTCAACCGGATAGAGACCTCCGGTTCCAGCGACCGTGTCAATATAGTCGCGGAACTCGGCCGTTCCAGGGGCCTGGACGGGGATACCGAAGAGGACGGGGACTGGACGGGGGTCCGGCGGTATCTGGTGACGAAAGACCAGGATCCCGGGCGCATCGCCTCGCCTGTGCTGATGGACCTCGGCGCGGCCGATATGGGCGACCACAGGGAAGTCGCTTCGTTCGTGAAGTGGGCGAAGGCCGAGTTCCCGGCGAAGCGCTACATGCTGATCATCTGGGACCACGGCTGGGGCTGGATAGACCCCATAAGCCCGGCCGCGGCAGGGTCCAAATCCATCTCCCACGATTTTACCACGGGCAATTATATAAAGACCACCGAACTCGGCGGGATCTTCGCCGACGCCGGGAAGGTGGACCTCTACGCCTCAATGGCGTGTTTCATGCAGATGGCCGAAGTCGCCTACGAGCTCAAGGACGGCGCGGATATCATAGTGGGCTCGGAGGAAGTGATACAGCTGCCCAGCCTTAACTTCGAGGATTTCCTTTCCTATATGCTGGCCGAACCGGGAGCCTCCGCGGCGGAAGCCGGGGCGAGGATGGCGGAAACGTTCAGGGAAATGTACGCCAGGCCGGAGTATTCCGACATGCTGGACCGCACCAAATACGGAGCGCAGCTCTCCGTAATACGCTCCGCCGCTCTGCCGGCCTTCGCGGAAAAGGCGTCGGCCTGGGCGCGTCTGGCCGAGAAGTCCGAAGATATCGCGGCGTTCAGGAAGGCCAAGACCGGCGTACTGCGTTTCGAGGTGGGGGACGAGGTCACGGACCCGGACAAGCAGATATCCTTTTACGGGGACCTTTACGACTTCATAGAGGTCCTTAACTCCGTCCTGGACCCGCGGCGGGCCGGAGCGGAAGAGCTGAAAACGGCCGGAGAGAAACTTCAGCGCGTTATAAGCGCCGGCTTGGTACTGAAGAACGTTCACCTCGGAAAGGACCGCACCGGCAAGGATTATGCGCGCACGCACGGCATAGCGGTGCACATACCGGGAAGGCCGGGCGATCTGATAAACTACCACCAATCCTACACGGCCCTGGCCTTCGATAAAGCCACCGGCTGGAAACGGCTCATAGATCACCTGGAGAGCGTCGGTTACTGAACCGGCAACTATGCCCAGCAGCCACTCGCGACCGTACGAGGCCGGCAGTTCCTTCCGACCGGCATTCCTTGTCCTGGCCCCGGAGCAGCGCAGGGCCCTCTCCGCCTTGTACGGCTACGCCCGCGCGGCGGACGATATCGCGGACGATCCCGCAGCCGGAACGGAGGCGAAAGAGGCGGCGCTTGACGCATGGAAGGAACGGATAGAGGTCCTTTTCGGCGGAGGCAGGCCCGAAGGACGGCTGGAAACGGAGCTGGCCTGGGCCGCCCGGACTTTTTCCATGGACCCCGGCAACCCGTTGCTGCTGCTGGAAGGCCTGCGCATGGACGTCCGCCACCGCGGCTATCCGGCGTTCGAGGACCTGAAACCGTACCTGTACCGAGTGGCCTCCGCCGTGGGCCTCTCCTGCCTTGAGATCTTCGGCTGGCGCGGAGAAGCCGCGAAGGCCTACGCCGAGAACCTGGGTTACGCCGTGCAGCTTACAAACATAATCCGGGACGTCTTCGAGGACGCGCGGGCCGGACGCGTCTATATACCGGAAGAGGACCTTCTCGCCGCCGGCTGCGATCGCTCGGCCCTTATGCGCCCCGGGTATCCCGAACGGTTCCCGGAGCTGATGAGGCTGGAAGCAGCGAGAGCGCGCGGATTCTATGCCGCCGCCGAAGAACTGGCCCGGAAAGCGGACGGGAACAGGGTCCTGAGCGCGCGTATCATGGGCCGCCTGTACGCGGACCTGCTTGCAAAGATAGAAGC
>JAKLEK010000161.1 GCA_022703115.1 Elusimicrobiota bacterium | reverse complement strand
GTCAAAGATCATGAGCGGCGGGACCAGGTGCTATTCCAAATGCTTCGGTCCTCCTTTCATAATACAGCTTTCGGGCTCCGGCCTGGTCGCCCCCTGCGGGATGCTCTTTAACGACAAGTACAAGAAATACCACATCGGTAATATCGCGGAAAAGCGTTTCAAGGACATCTGGAAAAGCGACAGATACTGGGAAGTGATGGGCCTGATCGCTTCCGAGAAGTTCGACGCCCGCACCATGTGCGGAACGCTCTGCCTCCAGCACAAGGTGAACGAGTTCCTTTGGGAATTGAAGGAAAACAGCGGCAAAATGCCTCCTGAACCAGGCGCGGAGCCGATGCATAAGAATTTCATCTGACGATGATGCCGGCCGTGCTCCCTCGCTGTAGTTCCTGTCCTGTCCGGGCTTTCTGAAAGGCCCAGCAGTCTCTTTTTAGCGCCTTTCTCCCGTCGATTGACTATATACGCTTAGTTACATAGAATATAAATATGGACGCTATTCCTTACGGGGCGCAATGGATCGACGAGGATGATATTCGCGCGGTGCAGGATGTCCTGCGCGGCGAACTGATAACTCAGGGGCCCGTGGCCGAACGGTTCGAACGCAGGATATGCGAGCTGACCGGCGCGAAATACTGCGTTTCCCTGGCCAACGCCACCGCCGCCCTCCATCTGGCGGTGATGGCCCTTGATATCGAGAAAGGTTGCGAGGGCATCACGTCCACCAATACTTTCGTCGCATCCTGCCACACCTTCGTCCATAGCGGGCTTAAACCGGTCCTGGCCGACATAGACCCGCGCACCTTCAACGTCTTTCCGGAAGACCTGGCGAAGCGCGTGAACGCCAGGACTCGCGTCCTGATACCGGTCCATTTCGCCGGGCAGCCATGCGATATGAAGGCTATAAGGTCCGCCGTCGGAAAGGATATAAGGATCATCGAGGACGCGGCTCACGCCATAGGATCCAGGTATTCCGACGGCACTCCGGTCGGAAACTGCAAATATTCGGACATGACGGTCTTCTCTTTCCATCCGGTCAAGACCATTACGTCGGGAGAGGGGGGGGCGATAACGACCAACGACCCGGCCTTGTATGAAAGACTCCGGTCGATACGCATCAACGGCATGGTTAAGGACCCTCTTAAGGACACGCCCGGGCCCTGGTATTACGAGATCAGGCATCTGGGGTTCAACTACCGTCTCACCGACATACATTGCGCTCTGGGACTCAGCCAGCTGGGCAAACTGGACAGGTTCGTGGAGCGCCGCAGGCGGATAGTCGCCAGGTACAATAAAGAGTTCGCCTCCATACCCTGCATGACAACGCCGTACGAAGCGCCGGACGTTTTTTCCGCTTTCCATCTTTATGTCTCTCTGATAGACTTCAAGAAACTCGGCAAGACACGCAAACAGGTCATGGAAGAGCTGGTGGCCGAGAAGATAGGCACCCAGGTCCATTATATCCCGGTCCATGTGCAGCCGTATTATATGACCAACTATGGGTATAAGCGTGGCGATCTGCCGAAAGCCGAGGCGTACTACGAACGCTGTCTCAGTATCCCGCTGTATCCGAAGATGACTGACGAACAGGTCGACCACGTCGTGAAGCATGTTAAACGCGTGCTGCTTGAATGACATCCAGACTCGCCTTGGGGACCGTTCAGTTCGGGGTCCGCTACGGCATCAATAACAAGAAGGGCAGATTATCCGGGAGCGAGGCCGCGGCCGTGATCCGCCGCGCCGCCGCGGCCGGCATCGATACGCTGGATACTTCGCAGGCTTACGGGGAGAGCGAAGCCGTCCTGGGGGGGATACTGCCCGGTATTTCCCCGGCCTTCAGGGTGGTGTCTAAGTTCATCGCCGCCCCCGGACATACGCCGGGGGACCTTCTTTCCGGATCTCTGGCCCGGCTCGGGCGGAAAAGCCTTTACGCCTTTCTCTATCACAGATTTTCCGATTTCAGGGACTATCCCGCCTGGTACGACGAGCTGCTGGGCCTGAAAGCCGGAGGCGGAGTGGAAAAACTGGGGTTTTCGGTCTATTACCCGGAAGAGATACAGTCCCTGCTCGAGAAGGGCGTCGGGTTCGATCTGGTCCAGGTCCCTTACAGTGTTTTCGACCGCAGGTTCGAACCGCTCTTCCCGGTCCTGAAGAAGGCCGGCGTCGAGGTTCACGTTCGCTCCGTTTTCCTGCAGGGGCTGGCTTTTATGGACCCGTCCGGCCTGCCGCCCGGGCTCGCGGCGATGGGCCCGAAGATCGGACGGCTGCGGACCATCGCTCAGAAGGCCGGGGCTCCCGTGTCCGCTCTGTGCCTCGGGTTCGCCCTGCGCGATCCGCATGTGGACCGCGTGGTCATAGGCGTGGACGGGCTGGACGACCTGGAGAACAACCTTTCCGGCAGCGCCCGGCCCGGCGATACCGAAAAGGCGCTTCAGGACCTGCTCGGCCTCTCGGAGAAGAACGAGGAGCTGCTGCTTCCGTTCAAATGGAAGAAATGAAGACTTTAAAGAACCTTTGCATAATACAGGCCCGCGTAGGCTCCACCCGTCTGCCGGGGAAAGTGCTGATGCGCATAGGCGGCCGGACCGTGCTGGAGCTGGTGCTCGCGAGGGCGAAAGCGGCGCGCTCCGTGTCCGAGGCCGCGGTCGTGACCGGGGTCGGGCGGGAGAACCTGCCCATAGTCAAGTTGTGCTCCGCCCTGGGAATACGGGTCTTCTGCGGTTCGGAGGCGGACGTTCTGGACCGGTTCTACCAGTTCGCAAAGCTTGAACGTCCGGCCAACATAGTGCGCGTAACGGCCGACTGTCCTCTGCTGGACCCGCGCGTTATAGACCGCGTGACCGCGGCCCATTCCCGTTCCGGGGCCGATTATACCACCAATACCATGCCGCCCACGTTCCCGGACGGGGAGGACGTTGAGGTCTTCACTTTCCAGGCTCTGGAGAAGGCCTGGCGTCTGTCGAGACTTCCTTCCGAACGGGAGCATGTGACCCCTTTTATCCGGAAGCATGGCCGCATGTTCAGGCTGTGCTCCGTGCGCAACGACAGGGACCTGTCCGGTAAACGCTGGACGCTGGATGGTCCGGCGGACATGAGGTTCGTCTCCGCCGTTTACAGGGCTTTCGGCGGCCGTAAAATTTTCGGAATGCCGGAAATACTGCGTCTGCTAGAAAGAAGGCCCGATCTGGAAAAGATCAACGGCGGGATAGCCCGGAACGAAGGCTATATTAAATCGCTGCGCGAGGACCGCCTGCGGGGCGGCCGCAGGCCATGAAAGCCGTCATATTCACCGAAGGGGGAGAGGGTTCCGGTTTCGGCCATGTGCTGCGCTGCAGCGCGATAAAGTCCGCTTTCGAGGAGGCCGGGATATCGGTCGAACTGCTGGTACAGGGTGATGCCAGCGTTGCGCGCGTGCTGGGAAGAAGGGGATATACCGCCTCCGCCTGGCGGGAAGGCTGCGCCGTAAGGTCGGCCGAAGGCGCAGATATCGCGGTGATAGATTCTTACCTGGCCGGACCTTCCGTTTACCGCGCCATAGCGTCCGCCGTAAGGCACTGTATCTATCTGGACGACAATGGGAGGATAGCCTATCCGCGCGGTACGGTCATCAATTATAACGCTTACGGCCCGGCCATGCGCTATCCGCGGCGGCCCGGAATGGAATATCTGCTTGGTCCGTCCTTCGCTCCGCTGCGCAGGGAGTTCCTCAACGTCCCGGACCGTTCCGTCCGGAGGCAGGTCCACAAAGCCCTTGTGCTCTTCGGCGGCGCGGACTGCGCCGGGATAACCGTGAAGGTCCTGGAATTCCTCTCCGATTCTTATCCGGGCATGCGGAAGACGGCGGTTATAGGGGCCGCGAATCGCGGCGCGGACGACATTATCCGGATAGGGTCCGGAAATGTAAAATTGGTGCGCGGCGCCGGCCCGGCCGAAATGCGCACGCTCATGCGGGACTGCGATATAGCTTTTACGGGTGGCGGCGTGACGCTGTACGAACTAGCAAGGACCGGTACCCCCGCCGTAGCTTTCTGCACTGCCCCGAACCAGGAAAGGAACGT
>JAKLEK010000160.1 GCA_022703115.1 Elusimicrobiota bacterium | reverse complement strand
AGGACCTGGGAATATAATCCGGACCGGCTTTTCCCTTCGGCCAGCCTGATAAAGGTCCCTATAATGGTGGCCGTCATGGAGAAGGTCAAGCGCGGCGAGCTTTCTCTGGAAACGCAGATCAAACTGACCAGGCGCGACAGGGCCGGCGGCTCGGGCTCCCTGAAATGGGTGCGCGAGGGGACCAAGCTGAGCGTGATGGAGATCATCTACAAGATGATAACCGAGAGCGACAACACCGCCACCAGGATGCTGATCGATTACGCCGGGATGGATTACTTCCAGCGCGCTTTCGAGGACCTCGGGCTGGTCCGCACCAGGATATATCCTGAGGGCCTCAGCCTTACCTCCGGCCCGGTCGCCCGTGAGAACTACACCACCGCCCGGGAGATGACGGCCCTGATGGAACGCATATACAGAGGGGAGGTCGTGGACAGGGCTTCCAGCGAGTTCATGCTGGAAGTGCTGAAGCACAATAAGAGCCGCAGCCGTCTCAGGAAGGGGCTCCCTCTCGGCTGGGAGATCGGCCATAAGACCGGACTGCTGCGCCGTTCGTGCCACGATGTCGGCATAGTCTTCTCGCCCCGCGGCGATTACCTCATCTCGGTGCTGACCAGCGAAGTCCCTGATTATTCCAGCGCCAAGAATTTCATCTCGCGCGTCGCCAAACTGACGTATAAATACTACAGGATAGATTCCGACTACGCGCAGACAAGGAACGCTTCCGGGATCAGATCGATATAATAAGCGGAGCCGGAGAGTCTCGCGCTGCCCCGGGAAAGTTTTTTTACCCTTCACGCTTTACGCTCACTTCCGATGCCGCCTATGAACAAGAAAAAGATAGAACTGCTGGCGCCGGCCAGGGACCTGGCGTCCGGCCGGGACGCCGTGGATTGCGGGGCCGACGCGGTGTATATCGGGGCCGAGGAGTTCGGCGCCCGCCGCGCCGCCGCGAACACCGTGCAGGACATCGGCCGGCTGGCCTCCCACGCCCACCGCTGCGGGGCCAGGGTCTACGCCGCGGTGAACACCATACTCACCGACGCGGAACTGGACAGGGCCGTCAGGCTCATCCGCCGCCTCTGGGACGCCGGCGCGGACGCCGTCATCATACAGGATATGGGGTTGCTGGAGGCGGACCTGCCCCCTATACCGCTTTTCGCCAGCACCCAGACGCACAACCTTACCCCGGAAAAGGCCGTTTTCCTGGAGAAGGCCGGGTTCCGCCGGATAATCCTGGCGCGCGAACTGTCGCTGCCGGAAATACGGAAGATCCGGGCCGCTACGGAGGCGGAACTGGAATTTTTCGCGCACGGGTCGCTTTGCGTTTCCCACAGCGGACGCTGCTGGCTGAGCTTCGCGCTGGGCGGCCGCAGCGGCAACCGGGGGGAATGCGCCCAGCCCTGCCGCAAGCGCTACGCGGTGAAGGACGTTTCCGGCCGGGTCCTGGAAAAGGACGGGCATCCGCTTTCGCTGAAGGACCTGAACCTGTCCGCGCGTCTCGGCGATCTGCTCGACGCTGGCGTCACTTCCTTCAAGATAGAGGGGCGGCTAAAGGAGGCGGACTACGTGCGGAACGTGGTCTCGTTCTACCGCCGCGAGCTGGACAAGGCGCTCGCCCCGCGCCGTCTGGACAGGGCCTCATCCGGAAGGTCCTTCCCCGGTTTCACGCCGGACCCCGCTAAGACCTTCAACCGCGGGTATACCGAATATATGCTGGACGGCGCCTGCGGCGATATCGCTTCGCCGGCCACCCCGAAGTACGTGGGAGAACCGGTCGGCAGGGCGGTCAAGGTCGGGCTCAAGTCTTTCCGGCTGGAAGGACGATGTCAGCTGAACGACGGGGACGGCATAGCGTTCTTCGATACGCGCGGCGTGCTGACCGGTACGCACGTGAACGTGGTGCGTAACGGGAACGTGTCGCCCGCGAGCACGCGCGGTATAGCGGAAGGTACCGTGATCTACCGGAACCTGGACAGGGAATTCGCCAGGGTCCTGTCCAGGGCAAAGCCGGAGCGCAAGATAGGGGTCAAGCTGCTTCTAGGCGAGACCGCTTCCGGCTTCTCGCTGCGGGCGGAGGACGAGGACGGTTTCCGGGCCGAGGTGTCCCGGACGCAGGAGAAGGCCAAGGCGGATAAGCCTGAAGCCGCGATGGAACGTATAAAGCAGCAGCTTTCAAAGACGGGAGAAAGCGGTTTCTATCTTCAGGGTCTGGAAGTGTCGCTGAGCGGGCACTATTTCATACAGGTGAGCGAGCTCAACGAGATGCGCAGGCAGGTCCTGGAAAAGCTGGGGAAGGCGCGGGAGACCGGGTATAAACGTATGGAGGCCGCGATCGAAAGAACATCCCATCCGTATCCTGAAAAAGAACTGGATTTTACGGAGAACGTGCTTAATTCAAAGGCGGAGGCTTTCTACAGGCGGCATGGAGCCGTGGTGAAGCAGCGCGCCGCCGAGTCCGGCGCCGATATTTCGGGACGCTCGCTTATGACGATGAAGCTATGCCTGCGCCGCCGGCTGAAGCTGTGCCCTAAGGATGGCTTCCGGGGCGCGGCCGAGCCGCTCTATCTGGAAGACGAGGAAAAGCGCCTGTTCCGTCTGGATTTCGACTGCGCCCGCTGTATTGTGACGCTGCGTACGGGAAAATAAGCGGGTTCGCCCGGCGCCACATGGGTCCGCGGCCAACGGAGGTAACCTTCCGCCGGCCGGGCCGGGGTTTCGGGGGAAACAGGGCCGCTAGTCTCCGCCGGCGCGTGAACTCGGCAAAAAAACAAAGTTTTTTGCCTCAAACATTCACGCGCCGTCCCGGAGGGATACGCTCCGACTACCGGCCCTAAACCCCTCAATGGCCGGCAGAAGGCTGCCTCCGTCGCCCGCTCCAAGGACGGTAGATGTATTCCGTTCTTTCTGAATTAAGCTATTTGCCAATAGCTACAAGCTAATAGCCGGCTTTTGACAGGACCCCGAACCCATGGGGGGCCGACTAGCGCGGGTGCGGACTGGGAGTGAAAATATGTGCGGAATATTGTGCGTTCTGGATATCAAGGACGATCCTGGCGGACTGCGTAAAAAGGCGCTCGGACAGGTGAAGAAGCTGCGCCACCGCGGGCCGGACTGGAGCGGGGTCTATTCCGACGACCGCGCCGTTCTCTGCCACGAACGCCTAGCCATCGTAGACATGGAACACGGCGCCCAGCCGCTCGTGGACAGGGGCAGCGGCCGCGTGCTCGCCGTCAACGGGGAGATCTACAACCATAAAGAACTGTCCCGCGCTCTTAAGAAGCCGCACGATTTCCAGACCGCCTCCGACTGCGAACCCATACTCTATCTCTACGACGAAGAAGGCCCCGCCTTTCTCGGAAGAATGAACGGCATCTTCGCCTTCGTACTCTACGACCCCGGCCGGGGAGAGTACCTGATAGCCAGGGACCCGATCGGCGTCGTCCCCCTCTACTGGGGCCGCGACAAGGACGGCAACCTGTACGTGGCTTCAGAAATGAAGGCCATCCTTGAAGTCTGCGTTAAAGTGGAGCAGTTCCCTCCTGGACACTATTACCTCTCCGGCGGTCCCGCCCCGGTGAAATACTATTCCCCAGGCTGGGCCGAGCCCGGCCGCCTGCCCTCCGGGCCCCTGGACCTCCCGGCCCTGCGTTCTTCCCTTGAGGCTGCGGTGAAGCGGCAGCTGATGTGCGACGTGCCCTACGGCCTCCTTATATCCGGAGGGGTGGACTCCTCCATAGTCGCGGCGGTCGCCGCCAGGTTCAGGACGGGGCGTGTCGAGGCCGACGGCAAGGAGCCGGCCTGGTGGCCTCAGCTCCATTCCTTTTCGGTCGGGCTGAAAGACTCGCCGGACCTGAAGTACGCGAAGAAGGTCGCGGACCACATCGGCTCCATACATCACGAGGTGCTTTTCACCGTTCAGGAGGGCATAGACGCTGTTCCGGACGTTATCTATCATCTTGAGACCTTCGATGTCACTTCGATCCGAGCCGCGACGCCGATGTACCTGATGGCCAGGAAGATAAGGACCATGGGCATCAAGATGATACTGTCCGGCGAAGGCG
>JAKLEK010000016.1 GCA_022703115.1 Elusimicrobiota bacterium | reverse complement strand
CTCGTTGTCGCCCAGATCGTATTTTTCGGCCCGCCCCCGCAGCCATGTCAGCTCCAGCTTATGCGGCGTGACCCCGTCCCCCAGGAAGACCAGAGTGAAGGAACCGTCGCCGGCGTTTATCCGCCTGGTCTCGGTAAGGCCGAGGGCCTCTTTGTAGAACTTGAGGCTTTTCTCAAGGTCCCTGACGTTGAAGTTGTTGTGAGCGAACTCGAATTTCATATCCCGGCGGTCCTCCGGCGGTTCAATCCATCAGTCTCTTCTGCCCTTCCAGCCGCCGGATATCCTCCACGTCCTGGGTGAATTCGAGGCAGCCGAGGTAGCGCTTTTTCTCGTCGCGCAGAGCGTAGAACTCTATGAGGACCTTATGCTTCGGTTCCCCCTTCTTCACTTCCAGATCGATCCAGAAGCGGGCCTTGTCGCGGGCGCCGGACTTCATTTCGGCCACGATACGCTCCACCATTTCCAGGCTCTTCTCGGGATGGCAGCGCCGGAAGTTCATGCCCATGGCCTCCATGGGCCGCCGGAACAGCCTTGTCTCGTGCTTGTTCCAGCCCACGACCTCGTCGTCGGCGTCTATCACCGTGATCTCGGCCGGGATGCACTCTATCATGGCTTTCACCATGTCGGCGTTCATTCTGTCGAAAAGCATGTCGGTCCTCCCTCCGGCGGCGCGCCGGCCGGTAAGGACCAATTATATCATTACATGAGGTTCCTCTGTTTGAAGCTGGAATAGGCGTCCTTAGTGACTATGACGTGGTCCAGTAACTCTATGCCGAGAAGCTTCCCCGCCTGCACAAGGCGCCTGTTCAGGCTGAGGTCCTCGTCCGAGGGCTCCAGACAGCCAGACGGATGGTTGTGCGCCACTATTATCCCCGCCGCGAGGTTGCGGACCGCCGGTTCGAAGACCTCCCGCGGGTGGACCAGGTTGTAATTAAGGGTCCCGATGGAGACTATATCCCTTTTTATCTCCTGATTGCGGGTGTCCAGGTAAAAAGCCACGAAATGCTCCTTCTTGTTCTCCCTTATGTCCCGCAGCTCTTCCCATACGTCACGCGGCTTCAGGTATATGCTGGCCTTCTTTCCGGCTATGAACCTGCGGCCCAGTTCGAACGCCGCTATCACTCCGCAGGCTTTGGCCTGCCCGATCCCGGAACGGACCTTCAGTTCGGAAAAACCGGCGTCGGCCAGCGCGGCCCCCCTGAACCTGCGCAGTAAATCGCCGGAAAGGGCCAGAACGCCGCGGTCCCTGGTGCCGGTGCGCAGCAGGACGGCCAGCAGCTCGGCGTCGGACAGCCTGCCGGGACCGTAGCGCATAAGCTTCTCCCTAGGCCGGTCCATCGTCTCCATCTCCGTTATATCCCTGGACATATGGCGCCTCCTCCCCATCACTGACCGCGTAAATATCCTACCCGGAGAACGCGACAGCGTTCTGTCGCCCCGGCTTTTCGTATAATATACCCGGTAATATGGACCAGGCTAAATTCGAGAAATATCAGGCCGCCAGGAACGTGATAAACAAATCGCTGTGCGTGGTCATAAAGACCGCCGGCGACAACGTGACCGTGCACACCAGGAACGGCGTGAGGGCCACTTTCAAGGCGCAGTATCTGGAACCCGTACCCGAAACGGAGGCCGGGCCGCTGCTCCCCATAATAGACCAGCTCAGGAAGGAAGAGGAGAGCAGGAAGCACGGGGCCGCGCGGATAGCCGACCCCGAACTGATCCGGCTGGAGCTGGAGAAATACATCAGGCATATAGCCATCAGATATCCCGCGCAAGCCGAAGCTTTCAGGACGTTCTGGACGGAGCTGGCGGCC
Organism: Elusimicrobiota bacterium; assembly: GCA_022703115.1. Taxonomy (GTDB): domain Bacteria; phylum Elusimicrobiota; class Elusimicrobia; order Elusimicrobiales; family UBA9959; genus YA12-FULL-51-18. The sequence goes on along the minus strand of JAKLEK010000016.1, from coordinate 12,209 downwards.
GCTGCCGGCGACCAGCCGGGACGCACCTGGGAAATGAAGCCTTCTTCCGCCAGCAATCCCTGCCCGGTGCTCAAGATCTTCAATCGGACCACCCAGAAATGGGTTTATTACATGAACCTGCTGGCGGGATACGGCCTGAGACTCGAGGTAAAAAAGGAATTCCTGCCGCCCGGCGGCGAAGGCCTTTTTCCGATAGACCACGCCATGTTCGGCGCCGGCCGCGCGGTCGAACTGGATTACAGGAATTTCACTCCGGAAAAGCGCCGCGCGTACGTGGATTGCGTAAAGGCCGCCTATCTGGCCGCCGGGACTCCGGATACGGCGGCGGACGGGAACCCTTCCCAGCCCATTACCTGAACACGTCCGGAAAAAGCCCGCCGAGGAACCTGCGGGCGTTATTCCATGAGAGTCCGGCGAGGACCTCCGGCCGCTCCCCAAGGATCCCGGCCGCCGCGGAGACCACGTCCGCAAGCCCGCCTCCCGAAAGCCCCTCGGTCTCGAACAGCAGCCTGTCGGCCGGCACCGCCCGGATCGCCCGGCGCGCCTTTATCCGGCCGGCCTTCAGCAGATCTGCCCCGAAAGAGAAGTAACAGCCCAGGCCGGCCAGCTCTTCGGCCGTCTCAGGCGACCCGCCGTAAGCGTGCACCATGAAGACCGGCGGAGCCTCTTCCCTGAGCGCCGCCGCCAGAGGCCCCCAGGCCCCTACGCAGTGCAGCACCGCCGGCCTGGCGAGCCCGCGGGCCAGCCTCAGCTGCGCCCTGAAAACCTCCATCTGCGGGCCCGGCCCCGTGTCCGCGGCCTTATCGAGCCCGATCTCCCCTACGCAGGACGGGCGGCCGCGCAGGAAACCTTCCAGCTTCTTAAGCCAGCCGGGGCCGGCCTTTTCAGCGAACCAGGGGTGAAGTCCGAAACAGGGCAGCACCCTGCCGTCCTCCGATGACAGCGAGGCTATCTTTTCCCAATCGTCGGGAGATGAGCCGGAGCAAAGACTAAGGTCCGCGCCGGAAGGAGCGTAGCCGCCCGGCCCCGGCAGCGGCCGCGGATGGGTATGGGCGTCAAAAAGGCGCGGCTCCGACATATGACAGGACAAGAAATACCGGGTCCGGAAAAAAAGAGCGGAACGGCCAGCAGCCGCACCTTTCCCCGACGGTTATCCTAGAACAGTTCCTCGTCTGATTCCTGGGCTACTATGTATTTTACCTTTTCGCTGGTTCCCAGGTCAGCGGTCTCGAAGCCGGTGGGCGCGCTCTCCCTGGAGCGCGCGGCTTCGGGTTCCGGCTCCGGCAGGGGGAGCAGGTCAGGGTTTTTTTTCACTTTAGCCTTTTTCCGGGCCTTAGGCTTGGGAGCGGGCGCCGGTTCCGGCTGGGAACCGGATTCCAGCAGTTCGATGGCGTTGTTGTTCAATCCGCGCAGAATGTCGCCTTTGGCGGCGTCCACTTCGAACTGATAGACCAGCGGCTCCTGCCTGGTCCTCAGCAGTTTATACTGTACGACCAGCGTATCGCCGTGCAGGATCGTGGCCGACCATTCCTCGTTCGAACCGGACGCGGAACTGGAAAGGAAGGAATTAGCGAACCAGGCGGACACGGCGCCGCGTCCTCCGGAAAGTTTATAGCCTTTCACGATCTCTATCGCCTTGCGGGTATTCTCCGCGGCCGAATCGAAAGCGTTCTCCTGCGCCGCCGGCGCCGCGGCGGACTCGGGAGCGGCCGTCTGAGGCTCTTCCGACTTCTCCTGCGCCGCCGGCTCCTTGTCCTTCGCCGCGCCGAAATTGATCATGGAGAATTCGGAGAGGCTGCCGCCGCCGAAGAAGAAGATCCCCAGACCGAAAACGGCGGCGCAGCCGAAGGCCAGCAGCGTAACTATGAAAACGGTGTTCTTACTCTTCTCCGCGGAAGGCCGCTGCTCCTTCTGCCGCGAACCGTCCTTCAACGGCTCCTGCAGCGCTATCGTTATGCGCTCCGTCTGCCTGCCCTGGTGCGCCTCTCCCCCGGGGACGCCGACGGAAGGCTGCGCCGAAGGGATGGCGCCGTCCGCCGCCTGATGCACGGGTATGGTCGCGGCTCCGCCCCAGACGTTCTGGACCGGAGCCTTGGCGCCGCCGTCCGGCGCTGACGCGGGAAAAGTGTTCCAGCCGGAGGGGGCCTGGGCACTGGACGGCATTATAACCGGTATCTCAGGAGCGGCGGCCGGTATGCGCGGCTGCGCAGGCGGCACCTGTGTGCCGGGAACGGCCTCAGCGCGTCCCGGCGCGGCGGACACGGGCTGCGGAGGCTGGGCTATGGAAGAAAAATCGTAAGCCGCCGCCGGAGGGAGCGTCTGCGGCGCGGAGACCGGGGGTACGGCCGGCTGGGCCGCGGCCGGCGGGCGCTGCGCTGCCGCCTGGACCTCGGGAACGGGGACTGCAGCGGCTTCTTTCTCCGGATACTGCGCGCGGGCGGGCTGCCCGTGGTCTTCGGCCGGAACGGGCCGCGCCACGCCGGCGTCGCCTGAAGGTTTCCTGTCGGCTCCCCAAAGAGGCTTTATGGACGGACGTTCGTTCTCCTTCGCATCCGAGCCCTCCTCCCGGCGGCTTTCGCCTATCGGACGAAGTTTTTTAAGGCCGTCGGGAACGGGCGACCGGGGGCTTTCCGCGGCCGGGCCGGGAGCGGGCGCCGGTTTTGCGGCGAAAGGGGTTATCTTGCGGGCCGGCGACGGACGCCGCTCTTCGTCTCCGGGCTCGGCCTGACCTTTGGTCACGGCCCGGGACGCGGAGAGGCGCTCGGCCTCCGCGCGGGCCGCCGACAGCTTCTCCTCCTGTTTTTCCGACTTCTGCAGGGCGGCCTTGAGCTGCTCCTCCAGCTCGGAGATCCTTTCCTTGTTCCTGTGGTCTTCCAGCTCCCTGGACCGTATTTTCTCAAGGAGGAGGTTCTTTTCCCAGCGGGCCGCCTCCAGTTCCTCCTGTATTTTGGACAGGCGTATGTCGAAATTCTGCATCAGGTCGAAGTCGGGAGGAAGCTTCTCTTCCGCGGGGATTTCGGCCTCTTTGTAGGCGCCCAGTATATTGTCTATGGTATCCAGGAGCTCCCCGTAACCTTCCCCGGGGGCGTTCTTGGCGCGATAATAGGCCTCTTCCGGGCCGGAAGGCGCGATGGAAGCTCCGGCGGCGGAATAGGCGCCGGCGTTAACGGCGCCCACGCCTACGCTGAGCGCCTCCGCGATCTCGCCGACCTCCTCCGCGGGACGCCAGTCGCCTGGATTGTCCCCGCCGGCGGCCTCGGCGCAGACCAGACTGCCGTGCCCGAAAGCGGGCAGCGACAGCAGCTCGGCGGGAGCATACGGACCCAGGATATTCCCTTCGGAGTAGAACCAGTATTTCATATGGTCTGCGGACCCGCTCCGGGCCCGGCGTCTCACGTCAGTATTCTACGATATAGCGTATGGAGGATTTCGTTCAAAGATGTGTCGGGATTGTTACAAGCCCGCCCCCCCAACGGCGGGGGGCGCGCATTTTATCAGGATTTTACCCTGATTTGCGCCGGATTTTCCATCTCCAGGCTAGACTATCGTATATGGAGAATACGCGTTATGATCGCCGCGATCGTTACCTTCTTTTTAGGGCTTACCGGGACGCTTCCGATGTCGACTCCCGCCGAACTGGCTTCATACACGAAATGCCAGCCGGACAGGATAAGCCATTGGATAGGGCAGCGGATCGTCTACCGCCGGACGGAAAGGTGGGAAAGCGCGGAGACCTGCATGGCGCGCGGTTCCGGAGACTGCAAATGCATGGCGGTGGTCGCCAGGGATACGATAAATTCGTGCGCGGGGATGGAAGCGTGGATAACCATCCTGAGGAACGGGGCCGGCGGCCTGCACGCGGTCGTCTTCCTCAGGGACCATACCGGAAGTAAATGGTTCATAGACTCCATAAGCCGGAAAGAGTTCCCCTCGGGAACCGATTGGAACGAGGTGGCCGGGGACATAAGAGGGGGACCGTGGGCGGTGGAAGAACAGAGATACGCCGCCGGAACGTCCGGAGGCGGTCAGCCGTCCGCGGGGGCGTTCCCGGCCACCCCCGCCTATCGCCGGACCAACGCGGCCGTAGTACCGGGGAACGCGGCGGAATATATACCGGGTCGCGGCCCCGGCCGCCGCAGGACCCACGCCGGCGCGGGAGGCCGGGAGAGGGGACTATTCGAACTTATACCCGTGGCCCAGCACGCTGACGATGTGCGCCCCTATCTCCAGGCCTAATTTCCTGCGAAGAGAGGCCACATGCACCCTTACGGTATGGGGATCGTTGTAGCCGGCCGGGTCGTACCCCCACACCGTTTCCAGCAGGCAGGACACGCTCAAGAGACGCCCCCGCGCTTGCATAAGAGCGGTAAGCAGGTCGAATTCCTTCCGGGTAAGGGACACCGACGCGTCCCCCACGGTCACCGTCCTGTCTGACGGGTCCACGACCATGCCTAGCCGTTCGATCCTGCCCTCTACCCCGTGGAAAGTGTCGTAGCGTCTCAGCACGACGCCGATCTTGGCCGCCAGGACCTGGAAGGAGAAAGGCTTGACCAGATAGTCGTCGGCTCCTTTCTCGTAGCCGGCCACTATATCCTCGTCGCCGATCCTGCGGCCGGAGATGATGATCACCGGCACGGCGGCCGTATCGGACCCGCATTTCAGCGCTTTGCAGAGCTCCAGCCCGTCAAGTCCGGGCAGCACGGCGTCCGCCACCACCAGGTCCGGCCTGGATTCGCGCGCCAGCAGAAGGGCCTCGGACCCGTTATCGGTGAAGACGACGCGGAAACCCCGGCCTTCCAGGTAGCGCCGCATAAGGTCCAGCGCTTCCCTGTCGTCGTCCACCAGCAGTATCTTCTTCATAATTTGGTCCGCTGCCCGGGACCGCCGGCGGGTCCGTCGAGCACCTCGCGGATCTTCCTCTGCAGGGCGGCGTGGCTGAACGGTTTATTGATCAGGGATAGTCCGGGTTTCAGCACGCTGCGGCGGGTGATCCTGGCGTCGGTGTAGCCGGACATGAAGAGGGTTCTCGCCGTCAGTTTCCTTTTCTCCGCCTCGGCGGCCAGTTTCTGCCCGTTCATCTCCGTCATGACCACGTCCGTCAGCAGCAGGTCCACCGGCCGGCCGCGCGCTTTAAGCAGGTCCAGCGCCTCCCGGCCGCCGCCGGCCGTCAGGACCTCGTACCCCTGCTCCCTGAGATAGCGCGCCGTCAGGTCCAGGGCCTGCGCGTTATCGTCCACGACCAAAATGGTCTCCCTTCCCCCGGACCGCTGCGCCGGGCTCTCCTCCTCGCCCCGGACGGCGACGGCCCCTTCCTCGCAGGGGAAGCAGACACGGAAGACCGCCCCTGCGCCGGGAGAGCTCTCCACCTCTATCTCCCCGCCGCTCTGCGTCACTATCCCGTAGGCGATGGACAATCCCAGGCCGGCCCCTTTCCCCCTCTCCTTGGTGGTGAAGAAAGGTTCGAAGATCCTGCTCTTCACTTCCTCGGTCATGCCCTGGCCGGTATCACTTATCTTTATGCAGGCTATGCGGCCATTCGGCGCGTCCGGACGGAAGCCGCTCCGCCCGGCCGGGGCTACGCCTGCCTCCATGGAAAGCGTCCCCCCTTCCGGCATGGCGTCGCGCGCGTTTACGGCCATGTTCATTATGACCTGTTCGATCTGTACCGGGTCCACCTTGACCGGGCAGGGGACCGGCGACGGGCGTATCACTATGCGTATCTGGTCGCCCATCAGCCGGCGCAGCATGACTTCCGTCTCCAGCATCACGGAGTTCAGGTCCACGACCCGGCGGGAGAGGACCTGGCCGCGGCTGAACGCGGAAAGCTGGCGCGTGAGCGCCGCCGCGTGCTCCACGGTGCTGAGTATCCCGGAGACCTCCTTCTGCCCCGGGTCATGGCGCGGCAGACGGCCCTGAAGGAACTCCGCGTAGCCGTGGATGACCAGGAGTATATTGTTGAAATCATGGACCACTCCGCTGGCCAGACGGCCGACCGAGTCCATTTTCTGAGCCTGTACGAATTTTTCCAGCAGCCTCCTGCGCTCGGTAGTATCGCGCAGTATTACCAGGACCGATTCCACCGCGCCGGAGGGGGACCCTATCGGCACCAGGTGGGTCTCCTGATAATTGATCTCCCTGCCGGAACCGAGCCTGCACTCCACGAACTGCGGCCTTCCGCCGGAGAAGGCCGCGTCCAGGCCCTGCCGCTGCCGTTGCGAGACCTGCGGCGGAAAGAGGGACGCCAGCGGACGGCCTATCACTTCGGACGCCTTTTTGCGCAGGTATCCGAGCGCGGCCGGATTGGCGTACTGCACGTTAAAGGCCCTGTCCACCAGAAGGATGGCGTCGAAGGAAGCTTCTATCAGGGTGCGGTACTTGAGTTCGCTCGCCGCGAGCAGGTCCCGCTCGCGGGACAGCTCCCGGGTGCGCCGCTCCAGCGCGGCGCGGAGCTGATACCGCTCTATATGGGTGCGGACCTTGGCCAGCAGTTCGTCCCTTTCGAACGGTTTGGAGATGAAGTCTACGGCCCCAAGCTTCAGTCCCTCCACGCGCTCGTCCGGCCCGGATAAGGCGCTTAAGAAGATCACAGGGACCGAACTGCACTCCGGCATAGACTTCAGGCGGTTCAGGAGCTCGAACCCGTTCATGCCGGGCATGACGACGTCCAGCAGGATCAGCTCCGGGACCCTTTCCGATACGGCCTTAAGGGCCTCCTCGCCTCCGGACGCCGGGCGCACTTCATAGCCCTGGGAGCGAAGCATAGCCGCCATCATCGCGAGACTTTCGCGCAGGTCCTCTACGACCAGAATGTCGCCTGTTCCGTTCATACCCCCCCCCGGGCCGCGCAGGACGCGTCAGATAGAGTGTACCAGACGTACCCGGCAATTTCAAGCGGGAACGGACATGGGCACGGACGGCGTTATAAAAGGTTTAGGGAAGCAGGGAACGCAATTCGAAGCGGAGACCAAGGCCTTTCTGCACCATAAGCATCGCGGACACGTCCGGCCCCAGTTTGCGTTTTAGCCGGGACAGGGTCACCTGCAGCGCGTCCGATTGTTTGGCCTGGATCTCTCCGGGCCGGCAGCAGGACCATACCTCGCGGTGTATGACATCCCAGCGCACTAGGCCGGGAGCCCTCCTGAAGACGCAGCAGAGAAGGTCGAACTCCTTGTCGGTCAGGCTTACTTCCGCTCCGGAGACCCAGGCCCTGCGGTCCCGTAGGTCCATCCTGACCGGCCCGGCTTCCAATATCCCCGCGCCGCGGCCGGCGTCGCGGGCCGGGGCAGGGTCCGCCCTGCGCTCCAGGAGCCGGAGCATCTTGGCCTCGAAAACGGCGGCGCTGAAGGGTTTGTTTATGTAATCGTCCGCCCCCATTGAAAGGGCCCGCACGCCGTCCCGGTCCTCCCGGCTGGCGGTCACGACCACCACGGGAAGGGCGCCCAGCTCCGGCCTGGAACGGATCTTTTCCAGAACTTCGAAGCCGCTCATGCCGGGCATGGCCAGGTCCAGGATCACGCAGTCGCACGGGGCGCTGGAAACGAATTCCAGCGCTTCGGCCCCGCTGGAGGCCAGGGCCACGTTCATGGCGGCGGCGCCGGAGAACATCCTCCCGTAGAACCGGCGGACTTCCTCGTCGTCGTCCACCGCCAGGATGGTCTTTGAGGCCATAAAGGTTCAAGCCCCGGCGCCCTTCTTTTCAAGCTTGCCCCAGGTATCGCGGAGAGTGGCCGTGCGGTTGAAGACCGGCGCGCCGGGAGCGGAGTCCTTCGGGTCCGAGAAGAAATACCCCAGACGCTCGAACTGGAAACGGGAACCCGGCGGCGCGTCCCGGAGGAACGGTTCGCAGTAAGCGGTAAGCTCTTCCAGCGAGGCGGGATTCAGGCTCTCCTTGAAATCGCGGCCCTCTTCCACGTCCTCCGGGTCGCGTTCGGTAAAAAGCGCGTCGTACAGCCGGACCCTGGCGGGAAAGGAGTGCCTGGCCGAGACCCAGTGAATGGTCCCCTTGATCTTGCGGCCGTCCGGCGCGTCGCCCCCGCGCGTAGCCGGATCGTACGAACAGTGGACCTCGGTAATGTTCCCGGCCGCGTCCTTGACCGCCTTCTCGCACTTCACGATATAAGCGTAGCGCAGACGGACTTCCTGTCCGGGCGACATCCGGAAGAATTTCTTGGAAGGGACTTCCATGAAATCGTCCCTTTCGATGTACAGTTCCCGGCAGAACGGCACCTTCCGCTTCCCCGCCTCGGGCGCTTCCGGATTGTTCACCGCTTCCATTTCCTCGGTCTTATCCTGAGGATAATTGACCAGCACGACCTTCAGCGGCCTGAGCGCGGCCATCGCGCGCGGCGCCGAAAGGTTCAGTTCGTTCCTTATCGCGTTCTCCAGCACCCATATGTCGGATATCCCGGGAACCTTGGTTATGCCGACCTCTTCGCAGAAAGCGCGGATAGCGGACGCCGTATAACCGCGGCGGCGGATGCCGGAGACGGTCGGCATCCGCGGGTCGTCCCAGCCGTTAACGTGCCTTTCCTTCACCAGCTGCAGAAGTTTGCGCTTGCTGGTCACGACATTGCTCAGGGTCCGCCTGGCGAACTCGATCTGGCGCGGATGGTATATCCCCAGCTGGTCCAGGAACCAGTCGTAAAGGGGGCGATGGTCCTCGAATTCAAGAGTGCAGATGGAATGGGTTATCCCCTCTATGGAGTCTTCCAGCCCGTGCGCCCAGTCGTACATGGGGTATATGCACCAGGCCCGGCCCTGCCGGTGGTGTTCGGCGTGAAGGATCCGGTACATGACCGGGTCGCGCATGTTCAGGTTGGGATGCGCCATGTCTATTTTCGCCCGGAGGGTCCTGGCCCCGTCCGGGAACTCCCCTTTGCGCATGCGCTCGAAAAGACCGAGGTTCTCCTCCGGGGAGCGGCCGCGCCAGGGGCTTTCGCTGCCCGGTTCGGCCGGCGCGCCGCGGGTCCGGCGCACTTCCTCCGGGGACAGGTCGCAGACGTAAGCCTTTCCTTTCTTTATAAGTTCCACGGCCCAGTCGTACATCTGCTGGAAGTAATCCGAGGCGTAGAAGAGCCGGTCCCCGAAGTCGCCGCCCAGCCATTTGACGTCCTCGATTATGGAGTCGACGTACTCCTGTTCCTCCTTGGAGGGATTGGTGTCGTCGAAGCGCAGGTTGAACTTGCCGCCGTAATCCCGGGCGATGCCGGAGTTGAGGCAGATGGATGTGGCGTGGCCTATGTGTAGATAGCCGTTCGGTTCGGGCGGGAAACGGGTATGGACCCGGCCGCCGAACTTACCGGCGGCTATATCCGCGTCTATAATCTCGCGTATGAAATTGGTCTTAGAAGTGGTTTCCATAGGAAAATTATAACAATTTGCCCCCGCGGCCGACGTGCTTTTTTTCCACCCGGCCGACGCCCCGCGGAGGCTGTCGGGGCCGGGGGATTCCGGTCAGAACAGGGGGCCGAGGTAGAAGTAGAAGATGCGGCCGCCGTCGTAGGTGCGCACCGCGTAGTCGAAACTGAGGACGAATTGGAAGGCCTGGAGGATGAAGGTGTGCACGTTTATCCCCACTCCGGCCGAGCTCCTTATATCCGCTCCGCTGAAACCGCGCAGTTCCGCCCCCCGGTCCCACCCGAAAGCGGAATCGAAGAACGCCTTGGCGTAGACCGCCTTGAAGTAGAAGTCTGGGAACATGAACCACATATAATAGTTCATGTCCCTGACTATCGGGGTGCGGAACTCGAAATTGTTCATGAGCAGCTTCGAGCCGGACCACCTGGAAGAGGAGGAGAACCCCCGCACTCCGCCCAGGCCGCCGAAATCGAAACTTCTCCTGCCCGGACCGGCGCTGCTCCCCGCCAGGAACCTGTCCACGAACGCGCTGCGTTTGGAAAGCGGGAAGTACTGAAGGCGCTGAAAAATCCCCGCGCCGTAGACCTCGCTCCCCCCGGAGAAAGTGCCGGCGCTGGTATAGGACAGCTCCGTTCTGGACCCCCTCACGGCCGTCAGATAGAGCCCGCTGACGGTGTCCCGGACGTAGGCGACCCTGCCGGCCCTGGTGCGGGCGTGATCGGCCCTGCCGTCCGCTTCGAATTTGTCGGTGACGTCCCTTCTTATCGCGAAGACCTCCAGACGGTTGTACCTGTCGAAAGGATAGGCCGTACCGGCGGCGAAACGCCAGTCCTGCCTGTCGAACTCGAGGTCATGTTCGCTGACGGCGTCCTTGAACGTGACGCCTGAGGCCTGCAGCAGCAGCGGCATCCGGTGCCTGGCGTAGCTGTAGTTCATCTGATAATTAAGGTAATCGCCGGCGGAATTATAGTTCACCAGTCCGGCGGCGTTGTGGTCGCCGAGCATATCCGAACCCTGCCAGTACGCGGTCAGGAAAAGTCCGCCGGGAGAGGAGAACATGAGCACGGGGAAGAACAGGTCCGTGGAAGCCTTGAACCTGTACGGCCTGAACTTCCCGGCAGGCTCCGCCGGGGCAGCCCCGTCCGGCGCCGCAGCGCGCCCGGCTTCCGGCTGAGCGGCCGGCCCGGAACCGGACCGGACCTGCGTCCCTTCGACCGGCAATGCCGGGACCGGGCTCCCGACCGTAAAATTCTCCGGCGCGCCGCGATAGACGTTCATGCTGCCGCGGCGGAAAGAAGAAAAGATCATGCGGTCCCCGCCGCGCGAGTACGACGGAGTGAAATTGCCTCCTATCACGCGCGTCAGCCGCGAGACGGAAGACGAGGCCGTATCCAGCTCGTAGAGTTCGTACGTGCCGGATACGTCGGAGACGAAAACGATACCGCGGCCGTCCGGAGACGGGACCGGATCGTACACGTCCCCCCCTGGGAGACGAGCCAAGGTTTCCGGCGCTCCGCCGAAAACGGCGCGGCAGAGCTCGCGCCTGGGACCCGCGGAGTAGTCCCTCTCGCAGGAGTATACGGCCCCGGAACCGTCCGGCAGGTAAGCCGGGGAGGACTCGTCCTCCGTGCCTTCGGTCAGGCGGCGCAGAGAGTCCAGGCCGGCCGAGCCCGTCTTCAACGCCGCGGACAGATCGGCCTCGTAGATGTCGTTGAACCCTCCGCGCATGCCCACGAACATGATCCGCGAGGAATCCGGGGAGAACACCGGCTGGCGCACCTCGGCGAGGTCCGGGAACGCCAGGCGGGTGAACCGGCCGCCGGAAGGCTCGTATAGGAAGATATATTCGCGGTGGTTCTTCTGGCCGGAGAAAGCCAGATATTTGCCGTCCGGAGACCAGGAAAGGCTCTTAAGAGGCCTGGAGAACCTGCCGTAGGGGACGTTCTCGGCGCCTCCTCCCTCCCGCGGGATAACGATCTTCCGGGACAAGCCTTTCGCCAGGTCCTTTATGAAGAGGACCGGCGGGTGCCCCTGCGCCGTGGAGAGATAGGCGAGCCGGCCGCCGTCCGGGGAAAGGACCGGGCTGGTGTTGAACTCCGGTATATCCTCCGCCTCGGAAGTCAGCCGGTCGCCGTAACGCTCCGGCTCGTTAAGGCCTTCGTCCCTGACCTGGGCCAGGTACTTGAGTTCGGCGTACTCCCTGAACTTCCTGTCGAAAGCCGCCAGGTCCAGGCCGATCAGCGGCATAAGCACGGACGAGGCGTCGTAGCGGCTCCTGAACAGCTCCAGCATCCTGGCCGGTTTGTCCTTCCCGTACTGACCGGCCAGGAACCTGATGGCCTGGCCGCCGGTCTTATAGGCGAGAGTGATCTGATGAGGCTTGAGATGCGAGAACTGGCTCAGCTTCACCAGCGGTATCAGTCCGCCGGGGGAGAGCGCCGCGTCTCGCACGTACATGGTCTCCAGCGAAAGGTCCATGCTCCCGGTCTCGTATTCCGCTATTCCCTCCATCATCCAGAGCGGGTAGACGAAGGTCTTGAGGATGCGGGCCGATTTCCAGAAACCGTCTATCAGGACGCTGAACTGCGCCTCGTGAGCGAATTCGTGCGTTATCACGTTCTCCAGCCATGCTTTGGAGCCGTCAGACCAGACCATGAACCGGTCCTTGAACGGCTCGGTCAGACCGCCTATGCCGTCCCCCGCGTCGGCGACGTTGCTCTGCTGCATGTCGTTGATGGAGGCGTAGAGGAAGAACGGGATGCGCTTGTTCATGGCGGGGTTGAGGTCGCCGGAGACCCGCTCGTAGGCCTTTTCCAGCGCTGCGGCCGCGAAAGGCAGCCACTCCCTGGAAG
>JAKLEK010000159.1 GCA_022703115.1 Elusimicrobiota bacterium | reverse complement strand
GACCTTGGCCTTGAAATCCGCTCCCGGGCGGCGGATCGGCAGGGCCGCTATCGCCCTCGCTATCGCCTGTTCGGTCCTGTCGGTGGTCATATCGCTCCTCTCCTGTAATACGCGGCGGCGGCCGGAACGGTTGCGTCCGAAAGCCGTTCTTTCAGCATTTCCCTGGCGCGGAACAGCCGCGCCTTCACCGTTCCCTCCGCGACCCCGGTCACGCGGGCTATCTCGGCCGGACCCATGTCCTCTCGGTACCGAAGCAGCAGCGCCTCGCTGTAAATAGGCGGCAGGGAGGACAGCAGCGCCTCTATCCGCTCCGAATCCAGCGCGTCGGCCACCGCGTCCGATACGGACGGTCCCTTGTCCGGAATATCCGGGAAATCCTCTTCGTCCAGGGAAACTGTGCGGCCGGAGGTCCGCAGGACGTCCATGCAGGAATTGTGGGCTATGCGGAAGAGCCAGGAGGAAAAAGCGAAGGAGGGGTTATAGGATGACAGGGCGCGGAACGCCTTGAGGAAGGTCTCCTGTGCCGCGTCCTCCGCCGCGGTCTCGTCCTTCAGAAGGCGCAGGGCGAAACCGTATATCCTGTCCTGGTAAACATCCACCACGGCGCCGAAAGCGCCGTTATCGCCGGCGAGGCAGCGGTCGATGATCCCTTTTTCTATTTCGCTCATCTCTTTTACCAGTACGCTGGAACGGCAGCGGCGGTTGCATCCGCCGAAGGAAGGCTCAGAGCAAAGAGGCGTTGCGGTGGAAAATGCCCTCTTTGAAATCGTCGTTTATGGACTTAAGGCTCTCTATGAACCGGACCTGCTCCGCCTGACCGCCCCAGGGGCAGTCCGAACCGAAGAGGAAGCGGTTCCTGTCGTGGGCGGAAAATATCCTGTCACGCAGGGCGGCGGGGACCTCGCGAATAAAAGAGGTTTCTATGAAAACGTCCCGGCCGCAGACATGTTCCAGCACGGCTTCCCAGTCGCTCCAGCCTCCGAAGTGAGCCAGAACAATTTTAATGCCGGGCAGGGCCTTAAGCACAGGGCCGAACTTGTCCGGGGACGAGCGCCGGTCGCCGGGAAAAACGATGTCATAACCGGAATGGAAGACGGCGAACATTCCGGCGTCCCTTATCGCCTCGTATACCGGCAGCATGCGGGGTTCGTCCACGGAGAAGCCCTGATACATTGGATGGAACTTCACCGCCCTCATGCCGGCCGCTTTGAAGCCGGCCAGTTCGGAGCGCCAGCCCGAACTGTCCGGGTGTATGGAACCCGCGGGTATTATCCTGTCGGAGGCGATCCTCCCGGACCAGGCTTTTATCGCGTCCGCCTGCCCGGGACGGGTGGCTACGTTAAGCAGGAAGGCGGAGGTTATGCCGGCCGCGTCCATGGAGGCCAGCAGGCCGGAGACCGTGCCGTCGGTAAGAGGCCGGTAAGGGCCGGTTTTGGCGGCGAGCTGCCGGACGGCTTTGGCCGCGATATTGTCCGGGAAGGCGTGGGTGTGGACGTCGATGATCTTCATTGCCTGCAGCGGCGCTCCCCCCGGCGGTCTCAATGACGGCGGCGCCGGGCGAAACGTCTGTCGACGTTCTGTCTGCGCTCAGGCCCGTGGAATTTCCGGTTGTATTTGCGGCGGTCGCTTTCGGACTCGGGTATCATCTTTATATCCTTGCCGCAGTACATGCAAAATCTGGCGCGCGGTGAGGTGAACACGCCTTTCCTGCAGTGAAGGCAGAGGAACAGCAGGAGAGAACCGCATTTATGGCAGTGCCGCGCCCTTGGAAGCAGCGAGTCCAGGCTTTTGAAGAGGTTCAGGGCCTCTTTAGGATGCTCGAACGCGTACTGCAGGGCGGCGCCGCCCGGAAAGTGAGCGGAACCGGAGCAGTCCGGGTTGGAGCATATCGCGAAATGGGCCATAGATCCCCCGCCTTACTAAGTGCCGCCGACCGTTCGGCGGCAATGTTTTGCGTCCCCAAGATCGATTATACCGCTTAAATCCAGCGCGCTCAACGGCCGGGCTGACGCCCTATGAGAGCGCGTCTTTATTCTCAGGCCCGGAAGAACGAGAGCAGCAGCCTGACGTTCAGCCAGGCTACGACCAGCCCTATGGCGGCGAGCAGCGCCGTCAGCCGGGGCGGATTGGCGTAGCCGCCCATCACTTTGCCGGAAGATGTCAGGTAGACCTGCAGGAAAATGGTGAACGGCAGCTGCACGCTCAGGGCCATCTGGGAATAGACCAGCCCTTTGAACGGGTCGGTTATGAAGAATATGACCGCGAGCGCGGCGGCGAAAGACAGGTAAACGCCCATGCGGCTGTGATTGTCCTTCAGGTTGAGCGGCTCTCCGTACAGGCCGGCGAATATGGAGGCGCCGGCCATTCCCGAGGTGACGCTGGAGGATACGCCGGCCAGCAGGAGGGCGACGGCGAAGACGGTCCCGGAATGACCGCCGAGGAGCGGCGCCAGCATCCGCTGGGCCTGCTGCAGCTCGGAAACCGTTTCGCCCCGGCTGAAGAAGGCGGCGGCGGCCATTATTATCATGGCGCTGTTTATCGCCCAGCCGACCAGCATGGAGAGCAGGGTGTCGGTGAACTCGTATCTGAGCTGCCGGCGTATTATCCCGTCGTTCTCCAGGTTCCACTGGCGGCTCTGCACCACTTCGGAGTGGAGGAACAGGTTATGCGGCATCACCACGGCGCCCAGCACGCTCATCACCACCACCATTGATCCGGGCGGGAAGGACGGAGTGACCCAGCCGGAGGCGGCGCGGCCCCAGTCGACCGGAGCGAGGCTCAGCTCGTAAACGAAGGAAAGACCTATAAGGGAAACAAAGCCGATTATCCATTTTTCCAGCCTGCGGTAGTTGCTGGAGAAGAGCAGATAGCAGACGAGAGCGGCGATGAGGAGGGCGCCGGCCCGCACCGGCAGGCCGAAGAGCATCTGCAGGGCGACCGCTCCCCCCAGGATCTCGGCCATGGAAGTGGCGGCCGAAGCGGCCATGGCGGACCAGAGCAGAGGTCCGGCCAGGGCGGGTTTCAGGTGCCGGCGCGCGGCCTCGCTGAGGCAGAGTCCGCTGGCGATGCCGAGGCGGGCCGAGTTATGCTGAAGGACGATCAGCATCAGGGTGGAGAGAGTGACCATCCAGAGCAGGGAGTATCCGAATTCGGAACCGGCGGCGAGGTTGGAGGCCCAGTTGCCCGGGTCGATGAAGCCTACGGTGACTATGAGGCCGGGGCCGATGTATTTGAGCAGGTCCAGACCGCCCTGTATATGCTTGTGGCGTCCGTTCCTGAGGTCCCTGAAGAATCCGAGCATGTCTCCAAGCATATCGGCATATTATAAGAAGTCCGGGGCGGCGGCAGGAAGCCCCTTCTCCCGCAGCGGTGTTTTCCCGCGTCCGCAGGATTTGTTATACTGGGTGTGTATCCTCTCGGCCCGTACGCTGCGGGCCCTTCCCCGGAGAACGGAAAGATGACCTGCTTTGAAAGTTCATTAAGAAAGACCGCCGCTATTTTACTCCTCTCCGCCGCCATGGTACCCGCCCGAGGCGAGGCGCAGGCCGCCGGGACCGTCCGCGAACCGGACGCTCCCATGAGCTGGGATTTCAAGCCCGGTGATGTGGCCTCGCACTCCTTTGTGGTCGTCGCCATATACGGCATGGATTTCAAGACCTACCTGCCGGGCCGCGGGCCGAAAGCGTCGCCGGCTGGAGCGGAACTCGCCGAATGGACGGCCGCCAGGACCATGATCGAGCAGCTTTTAGAAGGCGAGTACGACCAGCGGAAGATGCAGGAACTGGACCGGGCCATAACCGGCTCCCTGGGAAAAAAAGCCGGGGATGAGAGCGGCGCGGCGGACTTTTCAGCCGCGCAGCAGGAGAGCCCGGAGTTCATGAAGGACTGGCTGGATAACATCCTGAAGGACAGGAACGCCCTGGTGGTCCCTTTCCACTGGACGCGCGATCCCAGGAAGAGCCGCGAGGCGCTGGCGGACTTCACCGCCTGGCTGCCTCAGGTCAGCGCGGCGGCCGGGAAAGCGCGCAAGCCCGTGTACATCGTGGCGCACAGCTGGGGCTCCGTGCTCGCGTA
>JAKLEK010000158.1 GCA_022703115.1 Elusimicrobiota bacterium | reverse complement strand
GTCCTGTAGCGCAGGGAAGACACCACGGCTTTTACCCGGTCTCCGGCCTTCAGCTCTTCCACGGCCTTTACGCGGTGAAAAAAGACCTTATCTACCGGTTTCTGGGTATCCAGCACCTCGGCAATGGTCGCGCCGCCGCGCATGAACAGGCCCAGGTCCCCGACCTGTCCGCCTGATTCGGCGTAGAACGGCGTCCTGTCCAGGACGGCCCAGCCCTCCGCGCCCGGCTTCAGGGCGTCGGCGAAATTGCCAGACACGTCCAGCAGCCCCGCTATCACGGCGTCGGCCTCACCGGCGTCGTAGCCGAGGAACACGGTCGGCGGATATTTCTCTTCGGCCTTCTGGAACAGGAACGCGTTCTTCTCGCCGGAATCCTTCCAGTTGGCCTTGGCCGTATCCTGCGCGGCTTTGCGCGCGCGCTGGAAACCTTCCTCGTCCACCGGGATGTTCTTTTTAAGCGCCAGCTCGCGCGTCAGCTCCAGCGGGAAGCCGTACGTTTCATAAAGCCTGAAAGCCGCCTCGCCGGGGATGCCGCCGGGATGCTTCTCCAGCAGGTCGGACAGGAACCTCTCCCCGTTCTCGAGAGTGTCGATGAAGCCCTTCTCCTCGAATTCCAGCGCGTCCCTGACGGTCCCTGCGGCGGAAACGATCTCAGGATAAACGTCCCGGAAGACCTCGTGCACCGAAGGGAGCAGTTTGTGCAGGAACGGCTCCCTGGCGCCCAGCACCCGGCCGTAGCGCGCGGCCCGGCGGATAAGACGGCGCAGGACGTAGCCGCGGCCCTCGTTGGAGGGTATCACGCCCTCAGACAGCAGGAAGGTGGAGGCGCGCAGATGATCGCTTATGATCCGGAACGCGGAGACCGCCTCCGGCGAGCTGTCCCGCCCGACCTTGAGAGTTTCGGAAGCCGCCTCCACTATGGGCAGGAAAAGCGTGGTGTCGAAAGGCGTTTCCCGGCCCTCGACTATGAAGGTCAGGCGCTCCAAACCCATGCCGGTATCGATGTTCTTCTTGGGCAGAGGCTCGAACTTCCCCCCCGGCCTCTTGTCGAACTGCGTGAAAACATGGTTCCAGAACTCTATGTAGCGGTCGCAAGAGCAGCCCGGTCCCTTGCAGCCGTCGTGCGCGTATTTGGCGCCCCGGTCCCAGTAGATCTCGGAGCAGGGGCCGGAAGGCCCCGTGTCGCCCATGGCCCAGAAATTATCCGCGTCGCCGAGCTCGATGATCCTGCGATGCATGTCCTTCGGCAGGATCTTCTCCCAGATGCGCCTGGCTTCCTCGTCCCTGGGCGCGACGCCGCCGCCGTAGATGGTGACGTAGACCCGGCTTGTGTCCAGCCCCATCTCCCTGGTCAGGAATTCCCAGCCCCAGGCCAGGGACTCCTCCTTGAAATAGTCCCCGAACGAGAAATTGCCCAGCATTTCGAAGAACGTCAGATGCCGGATGGTCCTGCCCACGTTGTCGATATCGGTGGTGCGGAAGGATTTCTGGCAGGACGCCGCCCTCTTCATGTCGGTCTTGAGGCCCAGGTAATACGGCTTGAACTGGACCATGCCCGCGGAAGTGAACAGCAGGGTCGGGTCGCCTTCCGGTATCAGAGGACTGGATTTGACCGCGGGATGCCCGTGCCGAGTGAAGAATTCCAGGAAACTTTTGCGTATCTCATAGCTCTGCATGGGAATATTCCTTATTGATACCGGTCCGAATTCGAATCAATTATACAAATTTGACGGCCGGGACGTTCCTCGCGGCGGAGCGTCCCGGCCGTCTGAAAGCGGCGGCTCAGCGGAGTTTCTTCGACTTGAGATAACCGATGAGGTCTGCGGGGTAATCAGTTATTATGGCGTCCACGCCCAGGGCCATCACGGCGTTCCACTCTTCTTCGGTGTTCACCGTCCAGGGCGCCACCTTTATACCGGCCGCGCGCACGGCCTTGACGGCATCGGCCGTTATCCAGCGGTAATTCGGGCTCCAGATATCTGTGTTCGCGCTTTTAAGAGCGGGCACTATATCCAGCAGTTCCTCGTGCGTCAGCTGAGACGTACGTATCGCGGGCTCGATCTTCTTGAGCGCGCGCAGGGTGCGCGAGTCGAACGACTGCGCTATTACCCGGTTCTCCATCTGATTGCGCACTACGGTCTCGGCCGTAAGCCGCGCGAACTCGTCCGGGTCCGGGGCCAGCGTCGGCTCCCACGGAAAGATCTTGGTCTCTATGTTGAACTCCACGGTCCGCGCCGCCGGGATGGTGGAGGCGGAGACCATGCCGAACACCTCGTCCAGCGTGGGGATCCCGGCTCCCGGGGAAGTTTCCTGGCGCGGGAAAGCCGGATTCCTCTGCGAACCGCAGTCGTAGCGCCGGAGCTCTTCCAGGGTAAGGGAGCGTATAGCGACAGGCGACGAGAGCTTGGTTCCGTCGCGGCCCAGACAGCGGGCTGGGGTCACGTAAGGGTCGTGCGAGACGACCAGATAACCGTCCTTGGTGACGGCCAGGTCCATCTCCAGCACGTCCACGCCGGCCCTAAGCGCCTCTTCGAAAGCGGGGAGAGTGTTCTCGGGCCGGGTGCCGCGCGTCCCCCTGTGCCCGTGCACGGAGAGCCCGGCGGACGCTTCGGACGCGAAGGCCGCGGACGAAAACGCAGCGGCGAGCAGTAATATTTTCTTCATCGGACCTCCGTAGGGCGGGCCGCGGCTCAGGCCCTGTCGGGTTTATGATGCACGTTCCAGCTGGCCGCGAACAGAGCTATCGAGATCAGGCAGGCGCCTATGAGCAGAATGAACCCTCCGTCCCAGCCCCAGCGGTCCACCACCCCGCCCAGGCCGAGCTCGGCTATGACGGCCCCGAATACGTAACCGAAGAAACCGGTGAATCCGGCCGCGGTACCGGCCGCCTTCTTGGGCGCCAGGTCCACCGCGCTGACCCCTATGAGCATGACCGGACCGTAGACCAGGAACCCTATCGCGCCCAGCGCCAGAGCATCCACGTGGAAATTCCCAGGCGGATTCTTCCAGTAGATCCACACGGAGACCGTTACCAGCGCCATGAATATGAAGGAAACCGGGTTCCGGCGGCCGCCGAATAACTTGTCGGAGGCCCAGCCCGCCAGCAGCGTGCCCGGTATGCCCGCTGCCTCGTACAGGAAGAACAGCCAGCGCGAAGTGTCCGGCGGGCAGTTCTTCGCCGCCGTAAGATATGTCGGCGCCCAGTTGAGCACGCCGTAGCGCACGACGTAGACGAACACGTTGGCGACGGCTATCACCCACAACGGCCTGTTCTTAAGGACGAATTTTACGAAGATCTCCCTCGCCGTCAGCTCCTTCTCGGGATCCGCCACGCCGGTCTCAGGATGGTCGTCCTTATGGTCCTCTATGGACGGAAGCCCGCATGACTGCGGCGTATCGCGCAGGAACAGCAGGAGGAGGACGCCCATGACCAGAGCGAGCAGGGCCGGCACAAGGAAGATCAGGCGCAGGGTGAGCGCCGGACTGAGCGCGGCGCCGGCCGCCGCCACCGCGGCCAGGGCCAGCGCCCCGTTGACCACCGGGCCAACCAGACCGCCGCCGAGGTTGTGGGCCAGGTTCCAGAAGGCGAAGATCGTGCCGCGCTCGCGGTCGGAGAACCAGTGCGTCAGGGTGCGCGCGCAGGGCGGCCACCCCATTCCCTGGGCCCAGCCGTTGACGGACCACATGACGAACATCAGCGCCACGGAATTGACGAAACACGGAAAGATCAGATTGACGAGCCCGGACAGGAGCAGGCCGGTCGCCATGAAATAGCGCGGATTGGACCGGTCCGAAACGTTGCCCATTATGAACTTGCTCAGGCCGTAGGCGACGGCGAGGCCCGTGGCGATGAAACCCACGTCGCTCTTGGACAGGCCGTATTCCTTTATGAGGTACGGCTTCGCCAGAGAGAAACTGTTGCGGACGAAATAGTAGAAAACGTAACCTGAGAAAACGCCGGCCATCATCTGCCAGCGCATCCGCTTGTAGACGGAGGGGACCTTTTCGGGCGGCAAAGGAGAGATGAAAGCCGCAGGTTTGTAAACAGCCGCCAGTTCTTTAAACATAGGTCCCC
>JAKLEK010000157.1 GCA_022703115.1 Elusimicrobiota bacterium | reverse complement strand
CGCCATGACCGCCGTCGGATCGGGGAATATGCAGGATATAATGGCCAAGGAAGGCGCGCTGACCCAGACGCTTGGCAAACTGATGGCCCTCGCCGAGAATTACCCTAATCTCAAGGCGAACGACTCGGTCAAGACCCTTATGGAGGAACTGACCCATACCGAGAACCAGATCGGTTTCGCCAGGCAGTTCTACAACGACATAACCACCAAGTTCAACACCCAGCAGCAGCTTTTCCCCAACAACGTCTTCGCCTCGCTGCTTGGATTCTCTGCGGCTGAACTCTTCGAGGTCCCCCGGGATTCCCAGGAGAGGGAAGCGCCCAAGGTGGACCTGGCGGTCTGACGATGTGAAGCGCGCGGTGTGAAGCGTGAAGCGGCGGCTTCACGCTTCACGGCGGTATTTCAGTCACCGCAATGAATATTTACGAGCAGCAGGCCGGCAACAGACGTATGACCTGGGTCATCATGGGGGCTTTCGTGGCCCTTTTCCTGCTTATCGGGGCCGGCTTCGATCTTTTCTTCCTCGGCTTCTCGCCTTTCGCGGCTCCGCTCGAAGCCGCGTCCGGCGGACCTTACGTTCCCGGCCCCGGTCCGGTCCGCTTCCCGTTCGGCACCGCTTTTTCGCTGCTGGCCGGTTTAGGGATGGCGGCGAACGGCCTTTTCAACGGCTCCGGAATGGTCCTGCGTTCGACCATGGCGCGCCTGGCGGCTCCGGCCGGAGATAAGGAGCGGCAGCTGCTGAACGTGGTGGCCGAAATGGCGACCGCGGCCGGCATGCCGCGGCCCGCTGTCTACGTAGTGCCGGACCCGGACCTGAACGCCTTCGCTACCGGCAAGGACCCGGAGAATTCCGCGATAGCCGTTACTCAAGGCCTGCTCGATTCGCTCAACAGGGAGGAACTGCAGGCGGTGGTCGCGCACGAAATGAGCCATATCCGGAACTACGATATGCGCCTCATGACGGTGGCCGCGGCGCTTATGGGCGCAGTGGCGCTCCTGAGCGATATGGCGGGAAGGACCATGCGCATGCGCTCCAGGGTCCAGTCCCGCTCTTCCGGCGGCCGCGGCAAGGGCGGGGGCGCCGCGATCTTGTTTTTTGTCCTCTGGCTGGTCCTGGTGGCGCTGGCTCCGCTCATCTCGCGGATGCTGGCTATGGCCATCTCGCGGGAAAGGGAGTACCTGGCCGACGCCTCAGGCGCCGAGCTTACGCGCAATCCTCTGGCGCTGGTCTCGGCGCTGGAGAAGATCCGCGCGGCGGTGTCGCCCACGTACGCCGTCAACAACGGGACGGCGCATATGTGCATAACCGACCCCAGGGGCAGCCTTATAGAGGACAAAATGGGCCTTGCGGCCGACCTGTTCGCCACGCATCCGCCTATGCAGAAGCGGATACTGGCGCTTAAGGTCATGGCCTATCAGGCAGAAAAACACGGCTGACGCGGATATCCGCGCCGCGGACCCCGCATGGGGCCGGGCCGAACATGGAGGCAGCATGATAACGTCTACGCAGTTCAAGGAAGGGACCATTTTCATAAACGAGAGCGACCAGCTGGTGGAGGTGCTGACCTATCAGCACCATCGCAAATCCCAGGCCCGGGCGATAGTGCGGGTGAAGCTGCAGAACCTGGATACCGGCTCCATCATAGAGACCACCTACCGCCCGGAGGACAAGTTCAAGGAAGTGATGGTGGAGAAACGTCCAAAGACCTATATGTACAACGACGGGAATCTCGCCTACTTCATGGACAACGTGAACTACGAGCAGATGGGGCTGCCGGTCTCCAAGATCGGTCCGCTGATGCAGTTCCTGACCGAGAACATGGAGGTCGAGGGCCTGTATCTGAACGAGAGGTTCTTCAACATAGCCCTTCCCGCGAACATAGTCATGACCGTCACCGAGACGGTGGACAGCGTTAAAGGCGATACGGTCAATAACGTAATGAAGGACGCCAAGGTCAACACCGGGCTTTCCATAAAAGTGCCGATGTTCATAAAGGAAGGCGATAAAGTGCGCGTGGATACCCGCACTTTCGAGTACGTTGAGAGGGTGACCGAACCCAAGAAGTGAGAGCGCCGGGGGCCTTGAAAATGATCAAAGCGGTGATATTCGACATCGATAATACCCTGATGGACTTCATGCGCATGAAGCGCGCCTCCGTGGCCGCGGCCGTGGACGCGATGCTGGACGCGGGCCTGACCATGACCAAGGAGAAGATGTACGAGTCCATCTTCGAGACCTACTGGAAGGAGGGTATCGAGGACCAGAATATCTTCGACAAGGTGCTGATCAAGGAGTTCGGCCAGATAGATTACCGCATCCTCGCGGCCGGCATAGTGGGCTATAAACGGGCTAAAGAGGGGCATATGACCCTGTATCCGCGCGTCCGCCCGGCCCTTACGGAACTGATGCGGCGCGGCGTGGCCATGGGCGTGGTGTCCGACGCCCCGCGCCTGGCGGTCTGGCAGCGTATAGTGACCCTGGGGGTCCACCATTATTTCGACCATGTGGTGACTTTCGACGATACAGGCGAGCGCAAGCCCTCCCCGAAGCCGTTCAGGAAGATACTCGGCCTTCTTGGCGTCAAACCGCGGGAGGCCATTATGGTCGGCGACTGGGTCGAGAGGGACATAAAAGGGGCGAAAGCTATGGGCATACGCTCCGCCTGGGCCAGGTACGGGAACGAGTTCGATACGAAAGTGTCCGGCGCCGACTATGTGCTGGACGATATCTACGAGATAGTGGATATAGTCGGGAGGATCAATGGCAGGAAATAAAAGGGCTGTCCTGTTCGCCGCCGTGTTAGCGGCGTCGGCCGCGCAGGCCGCGGCGCTGGAGGTGGTTTCCGCCGCGCCGTCCGCTAGCGAGGCCGGCAAGAAAGCGGATTTCGTCCTCTCCGGCTCGGTGACCGTGAGGAACATAGGTTTCGAGAAAGGGGCCGTGGTCATGCCCGCGACCGAGCACAACGGCCGGACGTATAACGACATAAAGATACTCTCCAAGGCGCTCTACAAGAAGATCGAGGCCTGCTTCTTCAAGGATAAATGCGCCGCCGCCGGAGCCGTAGCGGCGCCCAGGATCGCTCTGTCCGGCGTCTTTCCCCTCAGGTCTCCCGTGCGCATCGCTAACGTCGTCCTGTCCTTCGACGGAGACCTTGCTGTGACGTTCGGAGCCATAAAAAGAGCTTCGGGGGAGATAAAGGCCTCCTACCCGGATAATTTCGAAGCGCCGGACGGGGCGCTCAAAGAGCGGATAGACGCCGAAGTGGCCAAAGCCGCGGCAGCTCCGGCTCCCGAAGTTAAATAGGGCGGTATCTGGCGGAGAGCCGGCCGGGGCCGGCCGCGCCGTATCCTATGCTCACATCCTTTTCGCCGCGTAACAGGTCCGGGAGAGCGTTCCGCGCCCTTCGGTACGCGGCCCTGCTCTGTTTCTGCGCCGTTCCGGCGCGCGCTCTTAAAGTGGAACTGCTGCCGGCTCCCGGCCGGACCGGAGTTTCGGCGTCCGGCGGCGCCGGCTCGGCCGGCGTCCTGAAAGTCGCCTCCGGGCGGGCTTTCGTCCGGTTCGCGCCGGAGACGTCGTCCGGGACCGCGGCCGAAGTCCTCTCCGCGGCCGGCTTCTCCCTCCTCGAGACCGGATATCCGGGCGGCTGGGCGCTGGCCGGTCTGCCTGAGGGCATGCTGGTGGCGACGGCCCTTCCCGTCCTCCGCGCTCTTCCCGGCGTCTCGGCCGCCGAGCCGTCGGGCACGTACCGGGTGAGGAAAAGGTCCAGCGACCCGGGACTCGCTGACCAGTACGGCTTCAGGCTGACCGATACGTTCCGCGCCTGGGACTACAATACCGGAGCTTCCACCATGGTCACGGTCGCGGTGATAGACTCCGGTATCGATTCGTCCCATCCGGACCTCGCTTCCAAGCTGTCCGGAGTCAGCCAGTTCTTCGATCCGAACAGCGGCGGAGCCAGGTCGGCGAACGACCCGCCCACTCCGGCCTGCAATCACGCCACCCGGGTGGCCGGCGTGGCCGCGGCCGCCGCGGATAACGGCGTGGGTATAGCCGGGGTATCATGGGGCGCCAGGCTTATCT
>JAKLEK010000156.1 GCA_022703115.1 Elusimicrobiota bacterium | reverse complement strand
GTAGTTATTTCAGCGTATCTTCAGCGCCGAGAGGGCGAAAAGCATGAGCATGATACCCGCTATCCAGAACCGGACGGTGACCTTGCACTCCGGCAATCCCTTGAGCTCGAAATGATGGTGTATAGGCGCCATGAGGAACAGCCTTTTTTTGTTGCGCAGTTTGTATGAACCCATCTGGAGAAGCACCGACATCGTCTCCAGCAGGAAGATGCCTCCGGCAATCGGAAGGATCAACTCCTGCTTTATGGCTATCGCGGAAACCCCGATAACCCCCCCCAGGAAAAGGGAGCTGGTGTCTCCCATGAATACCTCGGCGGGGTGAGTGTTGAACCACAGGAACCCCAGACAGGACCCTATCAGCGCGGCCAGGAAGACCGAGATCTCTCCGGCTCCGGCCACGTGTATTATCTTGAAATAGGAGGCGAGCTTGGCGTTCCCGGCGCAGTACGCGAAAATGGCGAACGTAAGGGCGACGAAGACGATGCTGCCGGCCGCCAGCCCGTCCAGCCCGTCGGTCAGGTTGACCGCGTTGGAAGAGCCTATGATGGTGAACATCGCCAGTGCGGCGTAAAGGAAGCCGAGTTCGAGATAAAGTCCTTTGGTGTACGGTATGGAGAGCGAGTCCGTGTAGGCCGGATTCGGCGGGTCCGCGGCCAGATAACCCACGACTATTATGGCCGTGAACATCTGGAACATGAACTTGAAGATCGAGGACGCGCCCTCCGGCCTTTTCTTCACCAGCTTTATGTAATCGTCCATCCAGCCGGTGAACGCCAGCATTACCGTGGTGAACAGGAGCAGAAGTATGAACCTGTCGTCGAGCCTGGTCCAGAGCAGGGTCCCGAGGACCAGGGTGACGAAGATAAGGAGGCCTCCCATGGTGGTCGTGCCCTCCTTGGAAAGGTGGGTCTTCGGCCCGGTCGTGCGCTGGACCTGGCCTATCTTGAAGAGCCGGAGCCTGGCTATGAGCCATGGCCCGACCAGCAAGCTCAGGAAAAAGGAGGTAGCCAGTGCCCCGCCTGCCCTGAAAGAGATGTACTGAAAAACGTTAAGAGGAGTGAAAATGTCCCTGAATCCGGACAGGTAGTAGAGCATTTGGCGTCTCCTTTATCGCAAGCCCTCGATCAGCCGCTCGAATTTCATCGCTCGCGAGGCTTTGAGCAGGAACGTGCCTTTTCCGGCCGCAATGAGCCCGCGCAGTTCTCCGGCCCAGGCCTGCGGGGTTTCGGCGTAAACGGTACGCGCCCCGGCCAGCGCCTTGCTCAGTTCTTCCGCCGCGGCCTTCATCTCCGTGCCGGCGAGGAAGATGCGCTCCGCGTCCATCCGGGCGAGGCCGGCTCCGAGTTCCGAATGATAGCGGGCGGAGTGCCGGCCCAGTTCTTTCATGTCCCCGAGGGCCAGATAAAGGGGGCGCGGGAATCCGGGGCCGGATACCGCGTCCAGAGCCGCTTTCATGGAGGACGGGTTGGCGTTATAGGCGTCCAGCACCACGGTCGAGCCCCCGACGGATAGTCTCTGCATGCGCATAGGAGGAGGGATGTAGGACTCAAGTCCGGCCTTTATGGCCGGCAGATCTACGCCGCTGGCTATCGCGGCCGCGGCGGCGGCGGCCGCGTTGAAACGGTTGTGCCTGATATCCCCGGAGAGCGTCACGCGCACCGACCTCCCCGCGTATGCGATATCGAAACCCTCCCGGCCTTCATGCGCCGAGACGTCGGCGCCGGCGCCTCCGAAACTGAGCTTCCTGACGTTCCGGTCCCTGAGGGGACGGAGAAGCTCGTCGTCGGCGTTGTAGACCAGGGTGCCGTCCGGTCCCAGACAGTCTATCAGTTCCATCTTGGTCCTTAGAACGGTCTCAAGGTCCCCGAAATACTGAAGGTGTGCGGGAGCGATGTTGGTGATGACGGCCACCGAAGGCGCGGCCAGGGAGCCTATCTCCAGTATATCGCCGCGTTTGGAGGCGCCGAGTTCGAACACGCCGTACTTATGTTCCGCTCCCAGTTCCAGCAGGGACAGCGGCAGGCCGAAGTGATTGTTCAAATTGCCCTGGTTGAAGCAGGTCGGCCCCGACCTCTCGAGTATGGAACGGAGCATCTCCTTGGTGGTGCTTTTGCCGTTCGAGCCGGTTATCGCGGTCAGCCGCACTCCGAAACGGCGGCGATGCCATGCCGCAAGCCGCTGAAGGGCCTTGAGCGTATCGTCCACCCCTATGACCGCGGCGGGCCATGTCCCCGCCGGACCCAGTTTCCCGGCCTCCGCCACCCATCCGGCGGTTCTTTCCGCCAGGGCCGGCCCCAGGAGCCCGTGCGCGTCGTGGTTCTCCCCTTTCAGCGCCCAGAAGAAGGAGCCGTCGGCCAGTTTGCGGGTGTCGGTCTGGAAAGAGTCGAAAGGCGAGTCCGGCGCCCCCTTGAGGACGCGGCCTTTTACTGTCACGGCTAGGTCGCCTATGGTGGTCTTCAGCCTCATAGCCATTTATATGATAGAAAATTTGAGTGGAATAAAGAACGTGTCGGCGCCGCGGAGCGAGTCCGCCCGCTCCGGCCTGCCCCCCCGCTGTCCGGGAGCCTATTTCGACTTCGAGAGGAAGGCGTTTATCACCCAGAGCACCAGCGCGAAGACCAGCGCCCACCTGAAATCAGCCACCTCGAACCCGGGTACCAGCCAGGCCACCAACTGGACGAGCCCGCCTATCACCACGAAGGTGAAGAGTCCCAACGTCAGCACGTTTATCGGCAGGGTCAATATCAGGATCACGGGACGCAGGACCGCGTTGACCGTGCCCAGCACCACCGCGACTATCATGGCGGTGCGGAATCCGTCCAGCTTGACGCCGGGCAGTATGGAGGCGGTGACGAAGACGGCCACCGTTCCGAGTATAAGGTTCAATATGATTCTCACGGCATTATGATATCACTTGCCGGGGCCGCGGCGCAAAGTTCAGTCCGTTACCGGCAGAGGCGCCGTCCGATCGGCGCGCCCGGCTGCGGCGTGGTCCGGCTTTATGCCTTTCAGGGTTATTATCTTCTTGGCGATATCCCGGAAAGCAGGAGCGGCCGTCTCTCCGCCGTAATAGAAGAGTTTGGGGTTGTCCAGGATGACCAGGACCGTGTATTTGGGGGCGCCGGCCGGGAAGAACCCGCAGAATGAGGCCACGTTCTTGTTGGAGACGTACCGTCCGGTCCTGGGGTCTATCTTCTTGGATGTGCCGGTCTTGCCGGCTATGGCGTAGCCCGGGATCGCCGCGTTCTTGCCGGTCCCTTCCTCCACGACTTTCAGCAATATGCGCTTCACTGCTTCGGCCGTGTCCCGCGAGATAGCGCGCCGGATCACGGTCCTCTCGCTCCCGAAAGTCGTTCTGCCGTCCGGCTCCGCGACCCGGTCCACCAGCCTGGGCTCCAGCAGCTCTCCGCCGTTCGCCAGGGCCGAATAGGCGTTGGCCACCTGGATCGGGGTGGCGGCTATGCCGTGCCCGTAAGAGCCTACGGCCAGGTCCACCGTCCTGAACTGTTCCGCCTTCCGGAGTATGCCGGCGGATTCCCCCGGAAAGCCCAGCCCGGTGGGGGTGCCGAACCCGAAGGCCAGGATGTGAGAGTAGAAGTCCTTCAGGCCCAGCTTTAGGCCGATCTTTGCGGTCCCTATGTTGGAGGAACGCTCGATCACCCCGGATAGCGTCAGGGTCTTTTCCGGCTCATGGTCGTGGATCGTGACCTTGCTGTTCAGAGCCCAGGCCCCGTTCTCGCAGTAGAAAGTATCCTTCGGCGACACTACTCTTTTTTCAAGCGCCGCCGCCAGCGTTATGGCCTTGAACGTTGAACCGGGTTCGTATACCCACTCCACCGGGGGTATTTTTTCCAGATCTTCCGGGTACGTGGCCAAGGCCAGGATCTTGCCGGTATCCGGCTCCTGCACCACGGCCATGGCCAGGTCCGAGCGGTTCTTTTCCGCGTACTTTCTGATAGTATCCTGGGCGAAGAACTGTATGTTGGCGTCCAGGGTCAGGTGCAGGTCCAGAGGTGCGGCCTCGTTGTCCGTTTCGTTCCTGTATATTATCCGTCCTCCGTTGTCGCGCACCACCTCCCGGCGGCTCATGCGGCCGGTGAGCACCTTGTTGTAGAGGCGTTCCACGCCTGTAAGTCCCTTTTCGGAGGAGGCTATCCCGAGGATGTTCCGGGCTATGTCGCCGGA
>JAKLEK010000155.1 GCA_022703115.1 Elusimicrobiota bacterium | reverse complement strand
CCCATCAGCCAATAAGACCAATATGCCATCTGGAATATTTGGATTATGCGGCTGTGCAATGAATTTCTTTAGTAACAGGCGAAAACGGTAGCGATAGGCTGGAAGTTTAACGCGGGTTTTACCATTGAATAGCTGTTTTACGGAAAAGTTATGAAGAAAGACTTTTTGTAGTGGTTTGGAAGCGAGCCTTCGAATTGGGCGACCGCGTTTTTTAATGCGAATGCGCCATGTTTTTTTACAATTCGAACATTGTCTCCGGCGGCCGCCAAAATGCCTAATTTTAGCCCCACAACATGGAGATTTCACATGTTTGATATTCATACATGTGAATTATCCCTAAAATATTTGGGGCACTCGTCGTTAAAAAGCTATTTTGGGCGGAATTTATCAACCAAATTATTTTACCCGACCCCACGGTGTGCGAGACCCCGTGTTTGCGGAGTCCAAACCCCGGCCAGGACCCCGAACCCCGAGGTTCCGCGAACACTGTTTAGGTATAGCGTGAGTTATTTTTTTGAGGGGCGGACGGCGTAGTAGTAGCCGCCGGCGAGGTCTTCGGCCAGGAAGTCGGCGGTATGGAAGGCGCTGTCGTCCTGGGTGCTGAGCAGGAAGGCGGCGTAGCCCCACCTATCCGGATTGCCGCGGAGAGAATTGCGCGGAACTTTTACAGTCAGCGTTCCGTCGGAAAGGACGGCGGTAAGGGTTTTCAGCAGCTGCGGGCCCTTGCCGGTGGCCGCGTACAGTTCCGCCTTCTTAGGCGCGGCGGATAGCGCGTATTCCCAGGCGTCGTCAGGATAGATCCGTCCGGTCCGCCCGTCCAGCAGCCTGGCGCTCCCGGCCCGGGGGCGATTGTTCACGTCCATATACAGTTCGAACCGGGCGCCCGGCGGCAGGCCCGCGTTCGCCGCGGCTTCCAGGGTGGAAAAGCGGAAGACCGCTTCTTCCTCGTTCCAGGAAACCGATACCTCGGAGAGTTTCCAGGTCCTGTACGGGTCCTGCGTTCCGGCCGCCGCGGTCTCCGGCGGTACCGGCCGGCGTCCGGTATTGACCAGGCTGAAGCCTTCGGAACTCCGCCTGACGACCACCTTGTCCTCCGGCTCCGCGCCGGCGCCAAGGTCGGAAAGCGCGGAAAAAAGCCAGCCCGGGGGCACTTTGTCCATCAGCCGGTAGGAATTGGCGAGGGAGTTCTGTATCTCTATTTCGGCTTCGTGCGCTATCTCGGGGTCCGGGTCCGCGAGACGGACCAGCTTAGGGCCTGATTCCGCCGAGAAATATTCCGAGAAGGCCGGTTCCACGGCCTTGAAGTCCCCCTGTCCGGAATTGAAATACTGCATGAGGTCGCCTCTGGTCCTGGCGAACGCTGAAAGCGCCCCGCTCTGGGGGCCTGCGGCCGCCCAGGGCGAATAATCCCCGCTCCACGGCGAGGCGGTACTGGATGACAGCGGCTCCGGCCTTTCGGAATCCAGGGCCTCCGAGACCGTCATTAAAGGCGAGCCCGGAGAAGCGAGAAAGGACAGCAGGGCCGCCCGCCGGTCGTTCCCGCCGGGCGCCGTCTCGTCGAAAACGGGGAATCTACAGGGGCCGGCGGCGTTGGTGGAAAAAAGCACCAGTTTGACCCCGTCGGCCTCTATTACCGAGGGGGAGGCGGCGTCCGCGGCCGGCGTTCCGGCGGCCAGCCATTTGAAGCCGAGCGCTTTCGCGAGCGGCAGGAAGGCCGGTACGACCCCCCCGGGAGGATTTACGAAGGACGACGGGGCTTTTTTGAACCGTCCGGAGAAAGAATCCCTGGCCTGGCTCATCCTCAGGGAAAGGAAGAAAGGATCGTTGGAGTAAGGCGCGCTGGACGGCTTGCCCGCCCATTTCACCGTGTCTTCTCCGGAGTAATAGAACAGGGGAAGGATGGGATCACCGGCCGGCCTGGCGGCGATCTCAAGCCTTCCGCTTGAAGAAAGAGCGGCGATCCTTTCCAGAAGGGGGGCCGGTATCTCCCCGAACGCGGCTGTCAATTTAAGGCCGGGGTCCGCCTCCAGTCTGGAGATGACATCTTCAAGAGGGGCCTGTTCCACCGGTATCCAAAGCGGCGCGGTCCCGGCGCTCAGCGCCGCCTGTGACGTCTGGCAGAGCGCGGTCAGAAGACAGACCCGGAAACGGGCGGACATAAAAAGGCCGTAAGCTCTCCCCGGCCGTCCCCCGGTCTGGAGGGACGCCATTATTTCACCGTCCTTACGGAAGCCTTCCGTCCGTCAAGCATCGCGGTGTCCGGGTTGAGCGGGTCGAGAATGAGCTGCCCGTCTATCCTGTAGAGGTAGTGATAGGTCCCCGGAGGCAGCGGGATCACGGTGACCCACGTGTTCTTCTCGCGCTGTACGAGCGAAATAGAGTCCGGGTTCCATTTATTGAAATCCCCCGCGATGCCTACGGCTTTCGCGTTTGCGATCTTTACCGTGAACTTGACGAACCGCAGTTCAGGCTGGGCCGGGTCGGCCCTCAGTCCCGGAGCCCTGTGGCGGAGCGGGGGGAGCTGGTCCCCGTGGTAGGGCTTTATGCTGGCCACGCTCCAATGCCCCATGAAATTAAGATACTTCCTGATGGCGTTGTTAAAAATGACGCTGGGTACGCTTATCACCAGCAGCGACAGGAACGCTACGGCGATCAGCAGGGATCTTCTTTCCGGCATATACGCTCCGTTCCTTTTCCATTCTCCCCGGGGTCGGCGTTCCCCGGTCCTGAAAGACCGTCCCTCAGTCTGCAACTCGCGCCCAGCGCTTTAGCCAGCGAAGAGAACTTTTCCAGGTCCGTTCCCCCGCCGCGTATCGCGGTGACCGCCGTTTCGGGAATGGACCCGACGGCGGCGCGCACGAAGGCCAGGACGCCTTTGAACCCTTCTCCGGCGTATTCAGGCGCCGGGCGCATCATCGCCAGCCATTGTTCCGGGTCCGCGGTGTTCAGGCTGATGTGCACCGAGTCCACCAGCCCTTTGAGTTCCGGAACTATGTCCCTGCCGTTGACCAGGGACCCGAGGCCGTTGGTATTGAGCCGTACCTTCAGTCCGGCCGGGACCGGGGCGAGGAGCCCGCGTTTTACCGCGCTGGCCACGGCCAGGAGCGCGTCCAGCCTCATGGTGGGTTCGCCGTAGCCGCAGAAAACCAGTTCCTTGAACCCGCCGCGCTCCCATTCGCCGCGGATCAGCGCCGTCACCTCTCCGGGTTCCGGTTCCGCCTGGCCGAGAGCGAGGTCGTTGCCCCGGTACTTCATTTTCCAGGCGTGCTTGATGCAGAAGACGCAGGCGGTCGGACAGCGGTTGGTGAGGTTGACGTACAGCCCCTCTCCGTACCTGTAAACGAGAGCCGGCTTGGAAATGTCCATGAAGTATATTCTATCATTTTGTCATGAAAGTCCTTATCGCGCCCAACGCCTTCAAAGGCACTCTGGGCCCCGCGGCCGCCGCGCGCGCCATCCGCCGCGCCTTCCGGGAGCTGGAGCCGGGAGCGGAACTGGAACTTCTTCCCGTTTCCGACGGCGGGGACGGCCTCCTGGAGGCCTTTCTCGCGCTGGGCCGGGGGGCGGCGCCGCTGACCCTGCGTACCGAGGGGCCACTGGGGGGCGCGGTGCGCGCGCGCTGGCTGATGTCCGGCTCCGACGCCGTGATAGAGATGGCCGAGGCCTCCGGGCTGAAGCGTCTGGGCGGGCGTCCGCCGGCGCCATTGTCCGCCGGCACTTCCGGGGTCGGGCGTTTGATCCGGGCCGCGGCGCTTCGCGGCGCGGGATCGGTGCTCGTGGGGCTGGGCGGCAGCGCCTCCAGCGACGGCGGCACCGGCTGCGCCTCAGGCTTCGGCTACCGGCTGCTGGACAAGGACGGCGTACCCGTCCCGCCCGGAGCGGCCGGCCTTCTGCGTCTGGAAAGGATACTTCCTCCCTCATCCGGTCCGGCCCCGGAACGTATCGGGGTGGTCGCGCTGACGGACGTGGACAACCCGCTTTGCGGCCGGTACGGTTCGGCCCGCGTATACGGTCCACAGAAGGGAGCGGGGCCGGCCGAGGTGGCCGTCATTGAAAAGGCTTTGCTTCACTACGCCCGGGTGGTCAAGCGGGAGCTGGGCAGGGATATAAGGTCGGTGGCGGGCGGAGCGGCGGCCGGAGGCCTTGGCGCCGGGCTTTACGCCTTTTTCGGCGCCAGACTGGCGTCCGGTTCGGATTTCGTCCTTGAGCGTCTGGGTTTCGAGCGGGCCGCCGCCGCCGCGGACCTGATAGTTAC
>JAKLEK010000154.1 GCA_022703115.1 Elusimicrobiota bacterium | reverse complement strand
CCCGTACATGTCGTTGCCGTGGCAGCGCAGCAGGATGGAGTCCATTTCGTTGAAAAGGGCCAGCTCGGAATTGGACCTCTTAAGGGCTTCCTCGGTCAGCGTCCTGTGCGTTATGTCGCGCGTAATGCCCAGAAGGCAGTCGCGGCTTCCGTCCCCGCTCAGAAGCGGCATGAGACGGTTCTCCATGTATACTTCGTCGTTAAAGACGCCGTACTTCTCGATATGCTCGACCCTGTTGCTTATCTTGCCGGAGGCGAGGACCTTTTTTATCACCTCAAGGTGCTTTTTTGCGGCCGCCGGAGGGAAGATCTCATGCTGCAGCTTGCCTAGGGGGTCGGAGCCGAACTGGGAAAGATAACGGTTGCGGTAGAGCACTCTTCCGTGCCTGTCCAGAAGAAAAATGTAGTCCGGAATCGACTCCGCCAGCATCCGGTAAAGACGTTCGCTTTCCCTAAGCCTGGCCTCAGTATCCTTAAGCTCTCCGATATTAACCCCGAAGACGGCTATCCGCCGCTCCTCCCCGTGCCTCACCAGAAGCGACTGCATCGCCACATCATGGACACTGCCGTCCAGGCCGCGCACCTTCAGCTGCATCAGCGGCAGGTCCTGCGCGCCGGACAGCCGGAGCCGTATCCGCTCCTTTATCACTTTCCTGTGCTCAGGCGGGAACAGGGAGGTAACTTTGAGGCCCGACAGTCCGGTCCGGCGGCGTCCGCCCAGCGTCTTTAGCGTCAACCGGTTCGCGTACACGATCCTATCTTTTTCAAGAAGGAAGATGAAGACGGGGGCGTTATCCACTATCGCCATGAAGCGGGCCTCGCGTTCACGCAGTTCGGAGAGCGCCCTTTTTTCCGCGCTTATATCCTTGACTATGCCGAGCAGCGCCGGACCGCCCTTGTATGTCGTGCGGCGTACCGAGACCTCCACCGGGAATTCCGAACCGTCGCGGCGGCGATGCACGCTTTCCATGAAGCCCTTTTCGGCCGTCATGGCGCTTAAACGGTGCTTTGCCCTCTGGAGGTAGTCCCGGCCCACGATATCGAAGAGCTTTTTCCTGAGGAGCTCGGACCGGGTATAGCCCAGCTGGCGGCAGGCTGCCGGGTTGGCCTCCAGGAAATGTCCTTTGCGGTCGGAGATGAGGATCGCGTAGGGAGTGGTGTTCATCAGGGCGCGGAAAGTCCGTCCTGATTCCAGAAGAGCGCGGGCGGCCGGGCCCGCAGGCGTGTGGATAGTTCTGTGCCGCTTGGTCTTCATTCCCTTGCGCGGCGTTCCTGCGTCGTCGGAGCGGGCCGGCCGCATCCGTATTATATTAAATTTCACCGCCGGGAGGCGGAACCCTCCACGTCCCTTTCCGGAAGCCGCCGGCCGTTCTTGTCCCCGGGTCCGGTTCACGCCCTCGCCTGGTCCGGGGGGCCGTCGAGTACTTCGCGCACTTTGCGCGCCAGGGTATCAGGGGAGAAAGGCTTGTACATGAAAGCCAGGCCTGTTTCCAGGACCCCGTGCCTGACTATCGCGTCGTCGGTGTAGCCCGATATGTAAAGCGTCCTTCCGGCCAGTTCCCTGCGGGCGATCTCCCGGCCCAGGTCCCGGCCGCTCATGCCCGGCATCACAACGTCCGTGATCAGAACGTCCACCGCCCGGCCGTGCCGTTCGAGCGCGCGCAGCGCGTCCTCTCCGTCGGCCGCGGTAAGCACCTTGTAACCGCAGCTGGCAAGTATGCGAGCTCCGAGGCGGCGGAGCAGCTCCTCGTCCTCGACGAACAGTATGGTCTCGGACCCGCGCGGCTGGGAGGCGGCTTCGACGGCGCCGCCCGGCTCCACACCGGGAGGAGGAGGGTCGGTTTTGGGCAAGTAGATCCGGAAAAGCGTACCTTTGCCGGTCTCACTTTCTATCTCGATATCGCCGCCGCTCTGCTTTATGATACCGTACGCTGTGGACAGACCCAGTCCGGTGCCTTTTCCTTTATCTTTGGTGGTATAGAAAGGCTCGAACAGGTGACCTTTTATCTCTTCGGTCATGCCGCATCCGGTGTCGCGCACGGTCAGCCGTACCAGAGGTTTTCCGCGCAGGTCCGGAGGGGCGGCGCCGTATTCATCCGCTTTCAGGGTCTCAGTTTCCAGGCTCAGGGTGCCTCCGTTCGGCATCGCGTCCCTGGCGTTCACCGCCAGGTTCAGAAGTACTTGGCCTATCTGGCCGGCGTCGACCCGGACGAGGCACGGCTTGGGAGCCAGCCTGGTCTCCAGACCTATGTCTTCCCCGATAATGCGCTTCAGCATTTTTACGGTTCCGCCTATAATTCCGTTCAGGTCCAGCGTCGCCGGATTCAATATCTGTTTGCGGCTGAACGCCAGGAGCTGCCTGGTCAGCAGCGCCGCCCGCGCGCCAGCGGCCAGTATCTCCTGGACGTCGCCGCGCCTTGCGTCGCCATCCGGGATCGTTTGCAGCAGGAACTGCGCGTAGCCGTTGATGGCGGTGAGCAGATTATTGAAGTCGTGAGCGACTCCGCCGGCCAGGCGGCCCACCGATTCCATTTTCTGCGCCTGGCGCAGTTCCGCTTCCAGCGTCTTGCGGTTGGTTATGTCCTCTTTCACGCCAAGGAACGCGGTTATATCTCCGGTGGAGTTGCGTATCGGACCGATGGACGCCTGCTCCCAGAAAAAAGAACCGTCCTTCTTCCTGTTGCGGAATTCGCCTTCCCAGCGCCCTCCCGCGAGTATGGTCTTCCAAATGCGGTCATATTCTTCCCTCGGGGTCGAGCCGGATTTCAAGAAGCCGGGTTTCTTTCCGCGTATCTCCTCCAGGGAGTAGCCCGTCACTTCGGTGAATTTGGGGTTGACGTATTCTATCCTGCCGTCTTTGTCGGTTATCATCACCAGGGTGGGGCTCTGCTCCAGGGCGCGGGACAGTTTGAGGATCCGTTCTTCCGCCAGTTTTCGTTCCGTAATGTCTCGGACGAAAACAAGCGCGCCGCTTTCGCCCTGGTAATTGAACGGCACGGCGGATACCTCGACGTCGATCGGGGTCCCGTCCAGGCGCAGATACTTCTGTTCCATGAACGGCGCCGATCGCGTCCCATCCGCGACATGACGGCTGCGGTCCCTTATGATATCGTGAAAGTCCGGGTGGAAGCGTTCGAACATGTCGGCTCCGGACAGCTGCTCCTGCGTGCCTGCCCCGAAAAGCGCGAGAGCGGCCGGATTAAGGTATCGGAACTTCCCGCCCGTCTGTATGAAAATGGCTTCCGGGGCCGTTTCCGTCAGGAAGCGGAAGCGGGCCTCGCTTTCGCGCAGCGCGTCGCCCGCCATTTTACTTTCGGTCACGTCCCAGACCAGGGACAGCATTAATTTGTCGTCACGCAGGGGAACGTTCCTGGCGCTCACATACGTCGCCTTCTGACCGCTCCGGCGTATGGGTATGTTCTCCCAGACCATCCGGGACGGGTCCCCGGAGGCGCAGTCCTCCAGGACCCTTTTTCGTATCTCGTCCCTGTCTTCCGGCGATTCGTATACAGCGTCCCAGAAGGAATCCGGGGTGTTGAGGGCATCCCTGCTTATACGGTAGTGCCTGAGAAAACTTTCGTTGCAGTAATTGAAGCTTACCGAGGGGTCCACCGAATTGACCGCCACGCCGACCGGCAGACTGTCCAGGATCAGACGCGTGAAACGCTCGCTTTCGCGCAGCTTCTCCTCGACAAGCCTCCGTTCGGTTACGTCGCAGGCCAGGCCTTCCACGGCCGAAACTGTTCCGTCCGGACCGAAGACCGGATGTTCGACCACGCGCAGCTGCCGCGGTTTCCCGTCCCGGTGGCGGATGATCACCGTGTATGGCGGCTGTTCCTCGCCGCGCAGGCTGCCCAGAGTATGCAGTTCCGCTTTCTTGTTGATCTCGTCGTCGGTCATGTAGGTGGAATAACGCGGAAGTATCTCGCTCCGCGGGTAGCCGAGCACGTTCTCTACGGAGGGGCTGACGTAGGTCAGCTTCCCATCGGTGTCGTGGCGGTAGAAGAAATATTCCTGGCGCAGGTCTTCTACCATGCGTTTGAACTTGCTCTCGCTTTCCTCCAGCGCCCTGCGCGCGTTCCGTTCCGCGCTCTGGTCCCGGAAGACCAGTACTACGCCGGAGATGGTTCCCCCACCGGAAGAGTGTATCGGGGCGCCGCTGTCGGGTATCGGACATTCGCTGCCGTCCCTGGCTATAAGAACGGTATGGTTGGCCAGGCCCGACCACCACGCCTTCGCGCAGGACCCGGGCCGCCGGGTTTTCCACTTC
>JAKLEK010000153.1 GCA_022703115.1 Elusimicrobiota bacterium | reverse complement strand
ATGGTCTCCACCCTCCGGGTCCTGGCGGCCCTGCATGGCGAGGTCATGAAAGCGGAGGCGGCCGGCAAGTTCAAGACCACCATACAACTCATAGCCGCGTTCGTGATCATGGCGCTGCTGGTCCTGAAAGCGGCGGCCAGGAAGTACCCGATGGACTGGGACTGGCTGCGCTGGCTCCTCGCCAGGACCGGGGACATAGCCAGCGGCCTTACCATCCTGGCGGCCGCGATCACGCTCATAAGCGGCGTGCTTTACTTCCACAACCACAGGAAACTGATCGTAAAGTCCTGGGCAGAGAAGAACCAGTGACGATAAGGGACAAGGCGGCGGCCGCCGGAGAAAGGCTCACCGAGATCCTGGCCACCGGATTCTACGCCGGCCTCCTTCCGCGCAAGCTCACCGGATTCAGGAAATTCACCGGCGCCGGGTTCCTGGGAACGGTAGTGGCCGTTCTGCTGACCCCGCTGCTTCCGGAAGGCGCCGCCGGATACGCGCTGTTCCTGTCGTTCTTCTGCTTCTTCGCCGTAAAGGTATCGAACGCCGCCTCCCGGCAGTACGGCACGCATGACGACCCCCGGATAGTCATCGACGAGATCGCCGGCTACTGGATAGCCACGGCCTTCATGGAACGCACCATATTCTCCTTAACAACCGCTTTTATTTTATTTAGAATATTGGATACGCTCAAGCCATGGCCCATAAAGCGTCTGGAGAAAAGTCTTCCCGCCGGCCTGGGGATAGTTTTCGACGACGCGCTGGCCGGCGCCGAAGCCAACATCCTTACCAGGCTGATAATGACGATGTGGCCGATGTGGCGTTAACTATAATGAGGACCATAACGCTTTGCGCCGCCCTTTTCCTGTTCTCCGCCGCCGGAGACCGGGCTCACGCGCAGATGATGCAGGTCATCCCGGCCCCCAGCACGGCCACCGCGGACGCGTCCTCCCTTTCCGCCGAAGAGCTGATAAGCAGGGCTGAAGCCATACTTTCCATTTCCAGCGCCGCCCCCGCGCAGCTTCAGCCCGCGAAACCCGCGAAGACAGGAAAGCCTTCGCAGCCGGCGCAGTACGGGGAGATAAGGACCCCGCTCAGCGGCATCGTAATGATGCCCACCGCCTACCGAGGACGCGGAAAGAACTCTATAGGTCTCGGCCTGGACATAAACGCCGCCTACTTCATCGGCCGCCTTTACGGAAAGAACAGGTACGAATGGACCGTCGACAAGAAGAACTACCTGGACCGCATCGGCGTATGGCTGCTGATGGCCGACGCGAAGATGCAGATACAGACGGAAGGCAGACTGCGTCCGGCCCTGGCCGCCGGCGCGCTGGGGACCCTGCAGTTCCGGGATTCCCCGCAGCCCACTCTCGCCCAGCCTGGCGCTTCGGTGAAGGTGGACAGCAAAAATACCGCCACATACACCAACGCGTATCTGGTCCTCACGAAACGCCTGCACCGCCGGGTCATAGTCAACGGAGGATACTCCGACGGGGACATGCCCAAGATGGTCTACCAGCTTTCCGAGTTCCTCTCCAAAGAGGCCCTCAATCTAAACGGGATATCCAATTTCACGGTCCCCACCGGAATGCTGTTCGGGGGGCTTATGTGGATACCGGGGTCGGGGTCGCCGATCGGTATAGAGGTGATGCTGCCGCAGGGCGCGCCTCAAAACCCCAGACTTTTCAACCTGCATCTGGGGACCCTGCTTAAACTGAACTTCGAGATATCCTACCTGGCGTTCAAGGGCGGATGGGATATGCTTGGCATGTTCCAGTTCCGCTACAACTACTTCCCGAGATAATTCCCGCGCGGAGCCTTTCTCACCCCTCGGAGATCATTCCTTACGGCCCGCCGTCAGCCTCCGCAGATAGTAGGCCGCCTGCCTATGACCGGGGTCAGCGGCCAGCGCCGCGGCGAGCTCTTCCCTGACCCTTGCCTGGTCCCTGGTCCAGTAGAGTATGGCCATGTTGTAATGGGCGTCCGCCATCCCGGGATCCGCCGCGAGAGCGCGCAGATACGCGCTCTCCGCCCCGCGCGGATCCCCCGTCTTCTCCAGCGCAACCCCGTAATTCAGCCAGGCGTAAGCGCCGGCCCTGGAAACGCCGCGCTTGAGCTCCGGAAGGGTACGGTATTCCTCCGCCAGGACTAGGAGCCGGGAGTTGAGGTCGGCGGCGCGCCGGAAAAGTTCCGAAGCCTCGTCCCAGCGTCCGGCCGCGGAGCGATAGAACCCCAGGTAAAGCGGAGGGTCCGGAAGGTCCGGGTCCATAACGGCCGCGAGTTCCAGACGTTCCGCGTCCTCGGGGGTCATGCCTCCGTTATTGTTGCGCCAGGCGGCGAGGGCCACCGCGGCCGCGGCGTACGAAGAGCCCAGGTCCTTGGCGAAAAAATCCGGGTATCCTCCGCCGCGCAGCCACCTGAAATTATACGACGGCCACGGGTCCGGGGCCCGGCCCGCCTCGAAAGCGCAGACCAGACCGCGCGGAAAGGTCGGCAGGCCTTCCGGTATCTCGGCGTCCAGAGAGGCGTAGACACCTCCGGGATCAGGACTTATGAACTCCCGCCAGGCCGCGGCTCCGCCGGAGTTCAGGTCGGAGAGCATAAGGCCCGGCCGCCGGAGGGCGGTCGACCTACGGTACCAGGCGGCGCCGCTCAGACCCTGCGCTACCAACCTTATATCAGGCCGCTCCCCGCGCACGGTCTGCAGGTACCACAGGGTGAAAAGCTGCACGTCCTTCTTGCTTACCAGCACGGAGGACGGAGGAACGCCGCTCATCGCGTCTCGGCCCCAGTCCTCCGCGGCGAAATCCACGCGCCGGCAGGCGGCCGGCAGGTTCTCTCTAGCGGCCAGGACGATGAGGACCGCGGCCGCCGCGGCGACCGCAGGAGAAGGCGCTTTGAAACGGCTCGCCAAAGAAGCGAGCCCGGCGGCGGCCCAGAACGCTACCGCGATATCCGGCAGCAGATAATACGGCTCCACTATAGCCAGGGCGTGAGGATTAGGAGGCATATTGGCCATATAAAGGAAGACCGGACCGGACGCCAGGAAAAGCGCCGTCAGGACGAAGAACCGGCGCCGGCGGCACGCGAACTCCGACGCCATGCCGGCGGCCGCGGCGAAGAGGGCTAAATTGAAGTTCCGGACCAGGTGGAGGGCGTAGTACTTGATGTTGGGGAGAAAAAGTTCCCCGGGAGCGTAATTCCGGGATATCAGGTCCAGGGTCGAACCGTAGCTTTTACGGGTTATCACGGCGATGAACGTGGAAAGGTCGGCCGGATGACTCCAGTCGAAGAGAGGGTCGGAACCTGAACGCACGTACAGGTAGAGATACAGCGAGAAGCCGGAGAGCCAGAACAAAGCCCCGACGGCGGCCGTCCAGGCCGAAGTCCTCAGTCCGGGCCAGGCCGCGATCAAGAACGCGGGAGCGGCCAGGACTATGTCCATGCGGTTGG
The DNA here is from genome assembly GCA_022703115.1 of Elusimicrobiota bacterium. GTDB lineage: Bacteria > Elusimicrobiota > Elusimicrobia > Elusimicrobiales > UBA9959 > YA12-FULL-51-18. The sequence goes on along the minus strand of JAKLEK010000153.1, from coordinate 874 downwards.
TCATGGCCAGGCCGAGAAGATATGCCCCGGCCCAGAACGTGCTCCGCTCCCATTTTCCCTCAAGGGAAAGGGACGCGCGCAGCAGAAGTACGGCCAGGAAAAGATTTAGCGAATACATCTCCGAAACGCCGGAAACGGTCTGCATGGTGAAGTTCAGAGAGAACAGCATGGCGGCGGCCAACGCCGGCAGCGTTCCGAAGAGGGCTGAAAGGATGGCATAAAGCCCCAGCAGAGCTCCCAGGCCGCAGGCGGCCGAGAACAGGTTCAGCTTATACGCGAAATTCCCCGGCAGGACCAGCGAGGCGAGCTTGGCCGTCAATATATATAGCGGATATCCCGGCTGGTGCGCCACGCCCAGGGTATACACGTCGCAAGCCATCTCTCCCGCGTCACGGTACGCCGCCAGTCCCGGGGGCAGACAGTATATCCAGAACAGACAGACCGAAACGAAAAGGAACGCGCCTGCGGCGAGCCGCGCGTCGATTAACCGAACCTTGTCTTCGTTCCCCTCGGCTTCCATCCTCATAATTCTATATTTTTTGGCGCGTTGCGGGCTCAGGGAAGCCCTTTCAGTCGGCCTGCGATCCAGCAGGCCAGGAAGAGTCCGGCGGCGATAAGCATGACGGCGAGCGAACCGTCGGGGGCGAAACGCGAAGCCTCGCGGCGCCCCTTTCCAGCCGGGGGCAGTTTAGCGGCCAGCCGGCCCGGGCCGTTCTCCCGGTCCAGGCGGTAATAACCGCCTCCCGAGGAGGCCGCCATCCGCTTCAGCTCCGCCTCGTCGGTAGGGGAGAATTCCGGAACGCCTCCCGCCTCGAAGACGGATTCCGCCGAGCCGAGATACACCCCGCCAAGTTTCACCGACGCCTTCAGGCGG
>JAKLEK010000152.1 GCA_022703115.1 Elusimicrobiota bacterium | reverse complement strand
CTCGCGTGCGCGCAGGAGCGCGTCATCGCGACCGTGAACGGCGGGACGATAACGGCGGAAGAGATCGACAGGAAGCTCTGGTGGCAGAACTCGGCCCAGGCGCTGTCCGACATAATTGACGAGCGCCTCCTGCTTGAGGAAGCGGCCAGGCTCAAAGTCGGCTACGACAAGGCCGAGCTTGAAAAGCGCTTCGGCAACCTCTCCGCCGGATACAAGGATAAGACGGAGTTCGAGAACGCGCTCAAGACCGTGGGCTGGACCCCGGAAGGCGTAAAGGAACTCATCAAACGCCAGATGCTGGCCAAGAACGCCGTGATAGCCGCCAAGAAAATAGCCTTCACGGACTCCGACGTAAAGAACGTCTACGAGCAGAACAAGACCAAGTTCGGCAAGTCCGACAGCGTCAGGGTACGGCAGATATATCTCAGAACGAAGGCCGAGGCCGACGAGGCCGCGCAGATCCTGGCTACGGGCGCGGACTTCGCTAAGTTTTCGGCTCTTAAATCCGCCGACGACAACCTGAAGGCGCGGGAAGGGGACATAGGAGAGGTCTCAAGGGGCATGCTGCAGCCGGAGCTTGAGAAAGCCATCTTCGCCCTCAAGCCGGGGCAATACACACAGCCGATCGCCACCGGGAACGGGTTCAGCCTGTTCAAAGCCGAATCCTATAAGGCGGGCGAACCGGCCAAACTGACGGATGCGCTCAAGACCGAGATAAAGACCAACCTGATAAACCAGGCCGTTTCAATGAAGACCCCGGAACTAGTCGGGGAGCTGCGTCAGAAAGCGACCATACAGGTCATAAGATAAACGCCGGCACCGAATGGGCCATAAGAAAAACTGCCCGCATGCTGCGCGGGCAGTTTTTTCTTTCATGCGGGTATCCTTTCATTAACGAATCATGATATACTCTTTACTTTACGGAAGCGTATCACAGCTCACGGAGGTTCCATGAAGCCGGCAGATCTCATCACATACACCCTTCTGGCGGGAGGAGCGACCGCGCTCGGGGTCACCATATGGTCCTACGCCAAAGGCCTGAAACAGTCGCCCAGGGACATGTGGTTCCTTTTCATCTACAAGATCGTGGAGTATTCCGCCTACGCGGCCATGAACATGGCGCTCGTGCTGTGGCTGTCAGCGGACTGCGGTCTGGGCGACATAGCGGCCGGCTCCTACATCGCCGGCTGGTCCATGCTGCTGTCCATAGTGAACATGGTTGTCGGCGCGCTGCTGGATACCCTGGGTGTCCGCAAAACGCTCGTCATTTCCGTGGTCTTCCTTATAATCGCAAGGCTTTTCATGGCTTTCGTGGTGAACCCGACGGCGGTCTTCATCCTGGGCTTCATACCGATGACCATAGGCTTCGCCATAGTAGCCCCGCTGGTCTCGGTGGCCATCAAACGCTACACGACGAAGGAAACCACCGCGCTCGGTTTCGGACTGTTCTACACCCTGATGAACCTGGGATACGCAGTGGGCGGGATCTTTTTCGACTGGATACGGGACTTCTACGCTCTCAAGGACGCCTCCGGGAAGGTGCTCAACGAGAACGCCGGCACCGTCCTGCTGGGCATGCATTTCTCCACGTACCAGATGATCTTCGTCTTCGGGCTCGGCGCCACTCTCATCAGCCTCCTGATAACGTTCCTGATCCGCGACGGGGTGGAACTGGACGACAAGGGCGAAGTGGTGATAAAACCCTCCATCAAGCACGGCTCGGTCGTAGCCGCCGTAAGGCATACGACCGTAGAAACCGGCCGGACGATCGTCCGGGTGGTTTCGGAGAAGTATTTCTGGGTCTTCATAGGCCTGCTGGCCCTGACCGTGCCGGTGCGTACGGTATTCTTCCACTTCCACTACACCTTCCCCAAATACTGCCTGCGAGTCCTGGGAGAGGGCGCGAAGATCGGCTCCATCTACGGGGTGCTGAACCCGGTGCTGGTGGTTCTGCTGGTCCCGCTGGTGGCCTATTATTCCAAGAAGATAAGTTCCTACAAGATGATGATCTACGGGGCTACTGTATCGTCGCTGTCGTGCTTCATCGCGCTCATGCCGGGAGAATGGTTCTCAAGCCTGACCAATTCCGTTCTCGGCGAACTGGTGTTCATTAAATGGCTGGGAATGGCGCCCGACATGTCGGCTCTGGCCGCCGCGCCGCCTTCACCGGTCTACTGGCCGCTCATGCTCTTCATCTGCGTTTTCACCGTCGGAGAGGCCATCTGGTCCCCGAGGCTCATGCAGTTCACCGCGGAAATAGCCCCCAAGGGCAAGGAGGGGACTTACATAGCCCTCTCCGTCCTGCCCTGGTTCGCCTCCAAATTCTTCGTGGGGCCGATGTCCGGACTGCTGGTGAAGGCCTATACCCCGCTTGACCCGCTCACAAACAAAGCCATGGCGGCATACCCGGACCACTGGAAGGTCTGGCTCTGGATCGGCGGGACCGCCGTGCTGACCCCGATAAGCCTGCTGATACTGCGCAAATGGTTCCACGCGCAGAAGACCGCTGATATGCAGGAAGAGATAGTGGACGAGAACGCGGAATAGGCGGATAGAAACGGGGGGGGAACGCCACGGGAGAAGGCTTACGCCGGCCGGCCGCTTACCAGAGCGGCGTCCACTATGCTTACCGCGGCGCCGGCCCAGGTGTATTTTTCCACGGTAACGGCGCCGCCCGCGGCCAGAGCGGCGGTCAGCTCCGGTGAACCGAGCAGCCGCAGGATCTTTTCGGCCAGGTCCCCGGCCGACCCGGCCCTGAAGAAGAGCACGTCCCTGCCGTCCCCGGCTATTTCGGATATGCCCTCCAGTTTAGAGGCGACCACCGCGGTGCGGGCCGCCCAGTATTCATAGAGCTTAAGGGTAGTGACGATACGGTTGGGCAGTTCGTCCCTCCTGGGTATCACGCCTATATCGGCCTTTCTTAGATAGGCGCGCGCTTCCTCGCACGGCAGATAGCCGGTGAACACGCAGCTGTCCCGGACGCCGAGTTTCTCGGCGAATTTAATAACGTTGTTAAGCTCCCGGCCCCCGCCCACTATCAGGAAGCGGGTATCCGGCCGCGCCGCTGTCACCATCGGGATGGCGGAAATGAGCAGTTCGACCCCGTGCTGCCTGTCCACCGAACCCAGATGGATGACGTTCTTTCCGCTGCCGGGCTCCTTGTCGGTAGGGATTCTGTCCACTTCGGCCGCGTCATATATGACCTGTATCCTGCCGGCCGGTATGCCGTTGCGTATCAGCAGTTCCTTCATAGCCCTGGTAACCACGGTGACCGTATCGGCGCTGCCGATTATCCAGTATTCCAGCCGCATTATCAGCGGGGTCATCAGGCGTTCGAACAGGTTGCGCCTGGCCGCGGCCAGGTATTCGGCGTGTATATCGGTGACATCCAGCACGAACTTGAAATCGTAGAAGCGCCGCAGGAAAGGCAGGGTCGCGGCGGCGATGGTGTTGTGCACGAAGAACATATCCGTGTTCCCCGCCACGTGCAGGAACTTCCTCAGCAGGCGGATGTTGAACTTCAGCGAAGACAGGATCTGCGACCGCTGCTTGCGCGGAGCGTGCAGCCAGTGCAGTCTTATCCCGCTCAGCTCGCAGACCCCGTCCGCCGGGGCGATCAGGATGACGTCGTGACCGCGGCGTTTGAACTCTTCGGCGCATTTCAGGGTCCTCAGCGCGCCGCCGCCTTTTATCGGACAGAGCGAGTCATGGGTCGAAACTATTATTTTCATCTGGCGGCGCTCCCCGCGAAGAACACGTTGGGAAAAATATGATGATTGACCGCGGACCTGAGCAGAGAGAAAGCCCTCGCGGCGGGGGAACTTTCCCGGCGATAGAGCATCTTCACCGCCTTCAGTTTCCGCCACGAGAAGGCGGCGAAGCCGGCTTCCCGGAACTCTTTTTCCATGCGCGCCGGATCGAGCGCCCTCTCTGATTCCGTCCTGTTGAAATCGAACACCCGGTAGCGCAGGTAGGAATTTACGCAGAAACTGTAAGGCTCGAAGAAATGGACCCTGCCGCCTGGCCGCAGCAGGCGGCGGAACTCCGCGGCGCACTCGCCCAGTCTGTCCGGGAAATGGTGCAGCACCGCCCCGCAGAAGACCAGGTCGAAGCTCTCCGCGGGGAAAGGGGCCTTGAATATGTCGCCGGACACGAAAACCGCGTTCCTGTTGATGCCAGCGGCGATCCGGACCAGCTCCTCGGAGATGTCCATGCCGGTGACCCTGAACCCACGACCGGCCAGCAGGCCGGAAAAGGCCCCGGAACCGCAGCCTGCGTCCAGCACGCTGGAACCGGCCGGCGCCTCAAGGATCCCGCAGGCGTTGAAGATCCGGTCGTATTCCGGATCGGGATGCGCCTTATA
>JAKLEK010000151.1 GCA_022703115.1 Elusimicrobiota bacterium | reverse complement strand
CTGGGGGAAGGGAGCGCGGAGCGCCGCTATCTGACCTGGGTCCTGCTGTTCTATGCCGTCTTCATACCGTTCACCGCGCCCCGGCTTTCCACTTCCCAGAGCGCGCTGGCGGCCATGGCCGCGGCGGCGGTATTTTTCGCTGGCACGGACCGCCGGCGGGATTTCGCGATCCTGTTCACCGGCACGGCCTGCGTGTTCTGGGCCGACCTGTGGGGCACAACCAACCACTGCTGGACATACCATACCGGGACCGGGACGGCCGGGACCGCGGCCGGCATTCTCTTCGGCATGTTCTTCGACAGTCTGGTGGTGCTCGCCGCCGTCAGGACCGGAGAAGGCCTGCGGCGGCTGACGGCGACGCGCCCGGCGCGGTAAGGCCGTGGTTAAAGTTTTTCCAGGAAAGAGGCCACTCCGGCGCGTATCTCGGCCCCGATCTTCCTGCCCAACGCCGATTCGGCCTTAAGCCTGGCCCCTTCGTCCGTGGAGGAGGCCTCCCTGGACGACACCTCAGAATTAAGGAAAACCCTTCCGGTCCCGACATCCTTCAGGACTATCGCGGCCCGGCCGCGCGACCATTTCCAGCGGGAAGAAGCGTCCGTATCCGGAACGGCGGAGAATTCCACCGAACATTCCACCGAGATATCCGCACCCGAAGCGGAAACCGCGGACCGGGCCTCCATGCCCAAAGTCCCAAGGGCCTTTATTACGGCGGCTTCCACGGTGCGGGACCCGCCACGCCCCATATTCAGCACCACGTCGAGGCCGGCGAGCGCCTTTACCGCGTCCCGGCGGTAAGTCCCCTCCTCGGCCGCCGGGACCGAGGCCGGGTCCAGCACCCGCATATCGGCGAACAGGGCGTCGCGCTCCCTGAGAATATCCAGGACCATGAGCGCGTACCTGGCTTTGCGAAGTTTTTCCGCGGCGGAAGCGAGGAGCCGGGAGGCTTCACGAAGTCTTTCGTCCGTTTCACGGAGCCGCCCGCTCAGAGCGGACAGGGCTTTCGCCCGTCCCAGCACCGCCAGCGCGTAATACCGCCCGGAAGCGCCGTCCCTCCACGTCTCGGCTATTTCCACGCCTTCCAGTTCCCGGCTGGAAACGGCGCGCAGGTCCTGAACAGCGTTCTGGGAGGAATAGGAGGAGGTGGATCCACGGGCTTCGGCGGAATACTCGTAAGAGGTCACCGCCGTATTTAGCGTGATCTTAGTGGAGAACACCTTCGCGATCTCGGAGCGCGCCCTGTCCCCCGCCGATACCGGATCGTCGGCCATACCCACGCCGGTCACGAATCCGGAACGCGGATATCCGGCGGCGTTACCGTCTATCCAGGCCGGACGTCCGGCATCGACCGGACCGGCCCCGGCCGGAGCGCGTACGGATGAGGCGCAGGAACAAAGCAAAAGCGGCGGAACGGCGAATATAAGGTACCCTATCCTCATAAACCTTCATCCTTGCCGGAAGCTACCTGGTGGTGCGGTAATGCAGGTAGGTCCGGCGGCCTTTCAGCACATTTACGTCCCTGAAAACGGCGGTCCCGGTCACGGATCCGTCCCTGGCGGTGAAAGTGACCGTGACGTCCTGTACGCCCGGCTTGACGGCGAGACGGGCCATCCGTATCTGCGCCGGCAGGGTCGTCCAACCCCGGGTGTCGGCGGTCTCGGTCGCGGCCCCCGCCGCGCCGGTAACTATCCTGGCCAGCAGCCCGAGCCCCGGACCGGCCTGCTCCTCCACTTTCGCCGCGGCGGCCCTTGCCAGCACGAATTTTATAGTGGCCCTGGCTATGGCCCTGAGCCTTATCGCCGCGTTCTTTTCCTCCAGGACCCGCCTGGCCACGGAGGTAACGTCCTCCATGAGCATCGACGGCGCCTCGGCGCCGCCGGCGGATATCCTGGACCCGGAAATAGAGTAAGCCGGCTGGTCGTAATCCGGGTAGGAGACGGTTATGGCGTTCCCTATTATGCCGGCCTTCAGGGCGTTCTGGAAACGTTCCGAAGAGGCGTCATCCTCCTGCGTCCGGCTGACGGCCAGCATGGCCTCGTTCCAGGCGACCTGGAAAGTGCGAGAGACCTTTATCGGAGCCGGACCGTTATAATGGAGGAATACAATCTCTCCAAGTCCCCGCCGCTCCAGTTGTGGGTATGGAAGCGCCTGGAAGTCGGGTTCCGGAATACCGTTCTCCTCCGCGCGGGTCTTGAAGACCCCGGAAGCGGCGGAATAGGATATGCGCGCGTCGTCCTCAGCCCCGTCCTCTTCAAAAAGCATCGCGCCGAGGTATTGCGCGAACGCGCTGTCGCGGTACCCGCTTCGGCCCTGCATGTATTCGCGGAACCGGTCCAGATAGGAGGTGACTTTGCGGACTTCGACCAGGGCGTCGTCCGGCCGGCCGAGAAAAACGTAATCGAGCGCGCGGAACGCGTTCATCAGCGCCCGCTCGAAGACCTCGCCCGCGTACTTGGTGGTATTGTCGTTAAGGAGAAAGGTGCCGGCGGCCCTGCTCACGCTTTTCGTGAACAGCTCCTCCATGCGGTCTTCGGCTTTTTCGAAGTCCCTGTCGCTCTCCAGGTAGCGGCCCGCGTCGTGCAGCACCATCCCGCGGTCCAGATAGTAGAGCACCGCGTTCTTCTCGCCGTATTCCGAGGTCCTGGCCTTTTCGATGTCCGCGCGCGCGCCCTCGTAGTCGAAGGCGGCCAGCCTGGCGTTAAGCCCTCTGCGGAAGGAAGTCGACGGGCCGGCGCAGCCCCCCGCGAGCAGGACCGCCGCCATCAGGCACGTAACGCGCGCTGACCGCACGGCCCTTACCAGGTGGAACCGGAGCGCTTCAGGGATTTTTTGATCTTTTTCTGGCCCACCCAGGCGATCTCGTTGTTCTTCATGCTGAGAAGCTTGAGGTTGACCTGATAGAGGATGACGGACTTGCCGCCTTCCTTATCCTCTATGGTGCTTATGTTGCCGCTGAGCATGAAATCGGCGCCGGTCTCCTGACCGTGGGCTTTTTTCGTCTCTTCCGAGGCGTTGGTGTCCTGGTCGAGGCGCTCTTCCCTGACCTCTCCCCGCTCGTCCTTGGCGGCCACGAACTTCACACGGCCGGAATTTATCAGCGCGCGCTGCAGGTCCTCTACGAAGACGCGGGTATTGATGTGCTCATTGCTCTCGTTCCGCACGGTGCCGACTATGACCGAAGGCTTGTTCCCGGCGGCGGCGGACGCGGCCTCGCTGATCCAGGGACGGGAGAGGCAGTCGGAGATCATCTCCTCAGCCGTCAGACGGGAATCCGTGTCGTTCCATTTCCCGCTTATGTCCACGACCGTATTGGTGTCCAGCCGCTTGACCTTAGTGCCGCCGCAGGCCGCCAGCAGCGGCAGCGCCAGCAGCGGCGCCAGAAAGAGATGTTTCTTCATAGGTTTCACGTCTCCTTTAAGAAAAGGCCGGGGCGCTCAGCGTTTGGCTTCTTCGGCGGCCAGGTCCTGGAACGCCTTGTCCGCGTTGGCCCTGACGAAATCGCGCACCTTCGCGTCGAGTTCCTGGGCTTTATCCAGCGAAGCCTTGACGGCGGCCACGTCCATTTTCGCCAGCGCGAACATGGAGCCGTCGGTCGGGTCCAGCCAGTGGTCCACTATGGTCACTCCGGACAGGTTCCTCTGGGTGACGCTCTTGAGCGAAGTGGTCACGTTCTGTTCCTCGCTGGAGCTCTTCATGTCTCCGGCGGTGGTGGACGCCATATAGTCCTTGCTGAGCTTGGCGATATAAGTGTCGAACACTTCCGCTATCTTGGCCCGGGCGCGGCTGTCGGCCGTGTCTATGGCGAGGGCCCTGTTCTTTATGCCGGAAGCCAGACCGACGCCGTAGAAATTCCCGTCGTTGAAGGCGCCGGAGCCCTGGTTGACCCAGGCCGGGCCTGCGGGCGCGATGGCGGCGGAAGGAGCGGCGGCCGGCGGGGGCTGGATGTTCTTCTTCCCGCCGCAGCCGGCGAGGAGCAGTCCCGCTCCGGCGCAGAACAGCAGTTTTTTTGCGTACATCTCGGCATTATGCATGGTATTTTAGCCTCTTTTCAGGATATAGGTTCCCGCACGAACGGCAGCTACCGAAAAACTAGCAATTAACCTCCGCCGCTGTCAATTCGGGCCGTTCCGCCGGCGCGGCAGGGCGGTTCAGTCCGCGGCCAGGACGATATTGACCAGTTTTTTGCGCACCACTATCGTCTTCGCCACGCGGCGGCCCTTCAGGAACGCGGCCACTGCGGCGTCGGACAGCGCGGCCTTAACGATCTGCGCGTCGTCGGTCTCCGGCGGAACGCTTATCCTGCCGCGCAGCTTGCCGTTCACCTGCACCACCACCGTCATTTCCGGTTCGGCCGCTATAGCCGGATCGAAATCGGGCCATGCCGCGTCGCACACCAGCCCCTTCCCGCCGATACGGCTCCAGAG
>JAKLEK010000150.1 GCA_022703115.1 Elusimicrobiota bacterium | reverse complement strand
ACGACCCGCGGATAGACTTGGAATCCCTGGAGCGCCACCGCGAAGGGCTGGTGGTCCTTTCCGGCTGCCTGAAGTCGCATATATCCAGGGCCTGCGCGGCGGGGGAGATAGACCAGGCCGCCGCCCTCGCGTCCAGGTACTCCGATATCATGGGCAAGGGGAACTTCTTCCTGGAACTCATGGACCACGGCATACCGGAGGAGACGGCGGCGCTGAAGGGGCTGCTTGAGGTCGCCAAACGCACCGGGCTCCCCATGGTCGCCACGAACGACTGCCACTATCTGCGCAAGGAGGACTGGGAGGCGCATGAAGCGCACGTCTGCATCTCGACCGGGTCCCTCCTCAGCGACCCCGACCGCATGAAGATGGGCACCCACGAACTTTATTTCAAGAGCCCGGAGGAGATGACGCAGCTGTTCTCCCATACCCCGGAGGCCGTGAAGAACACCCTGGTCGTGGCGGAGATGTGCGACCTGAAACTGGATTCCGGGAAGCTCTACCTGCCGGATTTCGACGTGCCGGCGGAGTACCGCGCCGGGCGCGGCGAGGAGGAGGCGCAGTTCTCGTACCTGAAGGCCCTGTGCATGCGCGGCCTGGAGAAGAAGCTGGGCCGGGTCAGCGAGGAGTACAAGACCAGGCTGCTCTACGAACTCGGAGTGATCAAGGGGATGGGCTTCTCCAGCTATTTCCTGATCGTCATGGATTTCATACTTCACGCAAGGGCTAACGGCGTTCCGGTCGGGCCGGGCCGCGGTTCCGGCGCCGGCTCCCTGGTGGCTTTCGCGCTGGACATAACCAGGGTCGATCCGATAACCAACGGCCTTCTTTTCGAGCGCTTCCTCAACCCGGACCGGAAGAGCATGCCAGACCTGGACATAGATTTCGCGGACTCCGGCCGGGAAGCGATAGTGGAATACGTCCGGCAGAAGTACGGGGCCGGGAACGTGGCCAACATAATCACTTACAACACCATAAAGGCCAAGACCGCCGTAAAGGACGTCGGCCGGGTCCTGGGCGTGCCGCTGGCCGACGTGAACGCGATCTCGAAGGTCCTTCCCGACAAGGAGACCCTTTACAAGTCCGTGAGTACCATGCCGGAGCTGCGCGAGCGGCAGAAGGACCCCAAAATAAAGAAGATGTTCGAGATAGCGCAGAAGATAGAGGGCCTGCGGCGCCAGACCAGCGTGCACGCGGCCGGGGTCGTGATAACCAAGGAGCAGGTCACTAACTACGTGCCTCTGGCCAACCGCAACAATAAGAACGTCGTCACCACCCAGTACGACGGCAACATGCTGACGAAACTTGGGCTTCTAAAGGTCGACTTTCTCGGCCTCAGGACGCTGACGATCATAGAGACCGCGTCGGAACTTATACGCGGCGGCAAGGACGGCGGGTTCGATATCTACCAGATCCCGCTGGACGACAAGAAGACCTACGATCTGCTGTGCGAAGGCCGCACCACGGGCGTGTTCCAGCTGGAAAGCGAAGGGATGAAGAAACTGATAAAAGGCCTCAAGCCTTCGCAGTTCAGCGACATAGCCGCGCTCGTCGCCCTTTACCGCCCCGGCCCGATACAGAGCGGCATGCTCGACCTGTTCGTGGAGCGCAAGCACGGCCGCAAGAAGATAGTATACGACCATCCCGTCCTGGAACCGATCCTCAAGGATACCTACGGAACCATGGTCTACCAGGAACAGGTGATGGAGATATCCAAAAAACTGGCCCTGTTCACCCCCGGAGAGGCCGATTCGCTGCGTAAGGCGATGGGAAAGAAGAAGCCGGAGGAAATGGAACAGCTGCGCGTCAAGTTCACGGACGGGGCGAAGAAGAACGATATACCGCTGAAGCTTTCCACCAAGATCTTCGACCAGATGCTGCAGTTCGCCGGTTACGGGTTCAACAAGTCCCATTCGGTGGCCTACGCCCTGGTGGCCTATCAGACCGCCTGGCTCAAGGCCAACTATCCGGTGGAGTTCATGTGCGCCCTTCTGACCAGCGAGATCGGCCATAACGCCGTGAACTCCGAGGAGAAGGAGAACAAGCAGGTCACCTATATAGGCGAGGCCCAGGCCATGGATATAGAGATACTGGGCCCCGATCTCAACCACTCCGGCGGTATCTTCACCATCGAGGAGAAAGGCGGCAAGCCGGCCGTGCGTTTCGCCCTCACGGCGGTCAAGAACGTCGGCGAAGGGGTGGCGGAGTCCATCGTCCGCGAAAGGGAGAGGAACGGACATTTCAAGTCTTTCGAGGAATTCACCCTGCGCGCCGACAGCAAACAGCTCAACAAGCGCGTGATAGAGTCCCTGGCCAAGAGCGGTGCGTTCGACGGCCTTTACCCGTCCCCAACCGTGGAGCTGGCTCGCACCAAGGCCCTTAAGGCGGTGGAGAGCTTCAGCGAGACCGGTTCCAAGGCCAGCAGGGAGCAGGAGGGGCAGGACCTCCTGTTCGGGGTCGCCGCTTCCCGCAAACCGGCCGCCTCCGTGATCCTGCCGTCGGAGGCCCTGAACGAGCACACGATCCTTAAGTACGAGAAAGAAGTGCTCGGCTTCTATTTTTCCGGGCATCCGCTCAACAGCTACCGCAGGCACATCTCGATGATCTCCAATTCCGACATCGAGAAGATAATTTCCGGAGGCTTCAAGCCCGGAGACATGGTGCGGGTCGCCGGCATAGTGCTGCAGTCGAAGGTGATGCAGACGAAGAAAGGCGACACGATGGCTAAGTTCGAACTGGAGGACCTGAGCGGCAGCGTGGGCGTGTGCCTCTTCCCCCGGAACTACGCCTCGTACGGTTCGCAGCTCTCCGCGAACAAGATCGTCGTGGTCTCCGGCAAGGTGCAGGAATCCGATTTCGGGCAGAACCCCTTCGAGTTAGTGGCCGAAGAGGTGCTCGGCCTTTTCGAAGCGATGAACAAGTGGGGCCGGCATATAATGATACGGATGCCGGACGGCATACTTTTCGACGAGAAACAGCTGGGCGAGCTGAAGAGCGCCCTCAACAGGAGCCACGGGGAATGCCCCGTGTACCTCAAGGTGAGCACGAAGACGAAAAGCGCTTATATAGTGGAGACCAGCGACAGGGTGGCGCTGAACGAAGCGCTGCTCAGGGACCTGGAAAAGATCCTGGGGGAGAAGACATGGCAGGTGGAAAGCGCATACTGATCGCGGACGACGATCCGGATATCGTGGACCTGCTGGAGGCCTACTGCCGGAAGAAGGGCCTCGAGGTCTTCTCGGTCCCTAACGGCAAGGAGGCCCTGCGGCGCCTGGAATCCGAGAAGTTCGATCTGGTGCTTATGGACGTCATGATGCCGTACATCGACGGCTACCACGTCACGTACGAGGCCACGTCCAAGCCCGGCGTCGTGCCGCCGAAGGTGCTGATAATGACCTCCAGGGACGTGGCCAGCGAAAGGGGCATAGCCATGCTCAGCGGGGCGCAGGACGTGATACAGAAGCCTTTCACGCTGGACGAACTGGACAGGAAGGTGGACCGCCTGCTCGAGTCGCCGGCGGAGGGGCCTCGGCCCCGCAATGACTAGCTAAAGGTGGAACCATGAAAACAAGCAGACTGTCGGTGGCGCTGATATGCGCCTTTTTAGCGCTGGGACAGGCGGCTTACGCCGCCAAGGACCAGGCCAAGGACAAGGGTGAGAACGTGGTGCTGCCGGACGTGGAGCTCGTGGACGTCCCTACGGCCGGCATACTCGACTATTACGGGTTCCAGTTCAAGACCCGCGCCTATTCGGCGGGAGGGGTCCTTACAGGGCTCAACTTCGGAGTGCTGGAACGGTTGAACCTGGGCGCTTCCATGGCCGTCGACAGGCTGATAGGGTCCGAGACGCATATAAAGATGCGCCGGCCGGAGATACAGGTTAAATTCAGGTTCTACGACGGAGGGTACTATCTGCCTTCGGCGGCCCTCGGTTACGACGGCCAGGGCTACTACTATCAGAGCAATCACGACTACGTCGATTACGGGAAATATCTGGAAAGGGCCAGGGGACTGTACCTGGTCGGGTCCAAGGAGATCGGCCTTCCCAGTTTCGTGCTGCATGGAGGGTTCAACGTTTCCGATTTCGACGAAAACCTCCTTTTCGGGTTCCTGGGCGCGAACTACACCCTGGAAGACAAGGTGGCTTTCATGCTGGAGTTCGATAACCTGTTCCACGGCGGTTATCCCTCCAGGACTAACGCCGGGGCGAGGCTCTACATCACTCCCTACCTGCAGCTGGACATGGCGGTCAGGGAGCTCGGCGCGCACGGGGACTTCAACCCGGGTATGAAGAGGCGGGGCGAGCGCATAGTGCAGCTGAGGTACAACGCCAATTTCTGAACTAAAGCCGGCAGGCGGGCCGCCGTCCGCGGCCACGCACGGCTCCACGGAGGAGAACATCATGAAGAAGCGGATAGGCATATTGACCGGCGGAGGGG
>JAKLEK010000015.1 GCA_022703115.1 Elusimicrobiota bacterium | reverse complement strand
GGAGACTTCAACTTCGTCATCTATCTCTTCCGGCTGGAGCAGGACACTCTTTCCAGGATAAACGGACTGGTGGCCGAACTCCGCACGAACGCCGAACCGGCCGCGGCCGCGCCGCAGCAGGAGGATATGGAGGGGACGCGCAGGGTCCTGGTCTCATCTCCGGAGGTCCAGCCGAAGGCGGCCCCTCCCAAGGAGAAGCCTCCCGTGAGCGCGCCCCCGGCCTTCGTCAAGCCCCAGCTGCGTCCAGGACCTATAGTTCCTCCCTCTGTTCCCGCCAGGAAGCAGGAAGCCGCGCCTCCGGCCGCTAAACCGGCCGAGAAACCGGCGGAGAAGAAGCCCGCCGAGAACAAGCCGGTTAAGGCCGCTCCGGTGCCGCAGCTCATCAAGGTGAAATGGTCGGTGGAGCTCCCCCTGGTCCCCACGCACAGCTTTCAGACCCTTGTTTCCGGTTCCCATAACCGCTTCGCTCACGCCGCGGCCATGGCGGTGGTGGATAATCCGGGGGTTATGTACAACCCGCTGCTCATTTTCGGGGTGCCCGGTACGGGCAAGACCCATTTCGTGCATGCCATCTCCTACGGGCTTTCCTCCTCCATAGGCCAGAACAATATCTTCGTCACCGACGGTATCAAGCTTTCGAAAGGCGTAGAGATAGCGGTGGCGAACGGGGCCATAGAAAGGCTTTCGGAAACGATGTCCAGGGTGAAGGTCCTGATAATAGACGACATACATCTGCTGATGCTGACGGAGACGAACAGGAAGCATATAACCCAGTGGCTCAACGACTTCATGTCGAAGAACAAGCAGATAGTGGTCACCTCCGTCTTCCCGCCCAAGGCCCTCAGCGCTCTGGAGGAGGCCGCCGGTTTCCAGTTCACGCAGGGCTGGATGGTGGACCTCAAACCGCCGGCCTCCCAGGTGTACAAGACGATACTGGCCCAGCTCCTCCAGGGGCTGGACGTCAAGCTTTCGGAGGCGGAACTGTCCGACCTTTTCGTCAAAAGGAGCGTTCCGTTCGGAGAGGCCATACGCACGCTCGCCAGCATGAAGAAGCTGGAAAAATTCACCGTCAACGCCATGAACCCGGCTACTCACGCCGAGCTCCTGGACAGGCTGCTCGGCCTGACGGAACCCGGACAGGGAGCCCCGGTCCCGGACGAGGAATACGCGGACGCGGCGCAGTGGAAGCCGGGCGAGGCCGGTTCCTGGTTCAAGTGGGGGCTCTTCTACCCGAAAGGCATGAAACGCGAGTCTTCCTACGTGCTGCACCGTATCCACAAGCGTTCCGAGGAAATGGGGCTCAAACTTCAGTGGCAGCAGGTATTCCTGGAGGAATACAACCCGGACGAGCTGTACGGCATTCCTTTCAAGGTCGGGAATTTCGCCAGCGAGCACAGCGCGAACGGAGTGATAATCATGGGGCCGCAGCCGACCTCGGCGCTCGGCGCCCAGGAGGCCGAGTTCAGGCATATAACGCTGAAGATCCTGGACAGCTTCCTGGTGAAAGGCGCGTGGATACAGTCGGCGCAGATGAGGTCCGACGCCGCCTATACCAAGATATTGATGGACCTTCTGTAGGATCCCGATGGACCAGATAGTCTTTTCTCTGACCCTTACCGTTTTCTGCGCGTTCCTGGTATATTGGTATATCAGGTTCGCCCTGATCCTGCCGCTGGAGGGACGCACGCGGGAGACCGAGAGGTCCTTCGCGCGTTTCACGGCGTTCTCGCGGGAGATGATGGACCATGTCTATGTCCCCGAATCGGCGGAGCACTACGGCGACATCGTCAACTATTACATGGTGAAGCTGCACAAGGCTTTTCCTGACAGCTCCATGCTGGTCTTCGAGTCCTCGGAAGGGCGCTGGAAGCTGATAAACTACCTGAAGAACTTCAAGGCCGAGCCGAAGCTGATGACGTCCTATCAGCTGGACGTTTTCGACAAGTGCGCATCCGACGGCGAGCCGGTCAGGATGGAACGCGCGTCGCTGGACGGCTCCAGCGAAGTCGAAGCGCTCTTCGATTCTTTCGGCATCGTGTCCGGGGTGGCCGTGCCGTTCATGCATGGCGGGGGGCAGGCCAGGCGGATCCTTCTTTACTGCGAGCCCTGCGCCGGGCGGCGGGACGGAGCTTACCCGGAGGAGCCGTATCTGCGCTTCATAGCGGCCCAGCTCAACGCCATCCATAAGACCTCCGATAAGCTCGTCGCCGCCAGGAAGGAGCAGGAGCAGCTGCGCGGCGAGCTGAACGCCGTTCTCCGGGAGCTGGACATGGCCGGGTCCCGCCTGATACGCGGCGCCAAGGAACGGAAGGCCCTTTACGAGGTCGTGACCAAGGTCACCGGAGAGGAGACCGACGTCGCCAAGGGAACTTCCGCTATCCTCAACGTGGTGGCCAAGATGGTGGACGCGGACGTGGTCTCCTGCCTGCGTTTCGACGAAGGCAGGAACGAACTGGTGGTGACGCCGGGCTCTTTCGGCATACCTGACGAAGAACGCATGCGCTACAGCATCCCGGTGGATAATCTCGCTTCCGCGTCCGTCAGGTCGTTCCTGAACGGCAAGCCTTTCATGTCCCCGGACGCGCAGAACGATCCGGAAGTGCAGCCTCAGCACGCCAAGCTCTGGAGCATACGTTCCCTGATGATAGTGCCGATAGCGCTGCATAACCGGACCATAGGGGTGCTGCGGGTCGGTTCCCGCCGAAAGGACTGTTTCACCCAGGACCAGCTGGAGTTCCTCTCGATAATCGCCGACGAGCTGGCGATCATCATGGAGATGATCTCGCTGTACGAGAACGTGTCCGCGACCGCCAAGGAACTGGCGCAGCTGAACAAGCTCAAGGACGAGTTCCTATCCACGGTCAGCCACGAGCTTAAGACCCCGCTGACGACCATAAAAGGTTTCGTCTCCGTGATCCTGAGCGGGGAAGTGGGCCCGCTCAGCGAGCAGCAGGCCAACTTCCTCTCGGTCGTGGACCAGGCCACTAACCGCCTCACCAATCTCATATCCAACCTGCTGGACCTTTCGCGTCTGAACGGCAAAGTGGAGATGGAATTCGCCGTCATCAGCCTGAAGGACCTTATACGCGACTCGGCCGCCGCCATGCTTTTGAAAGCCAAGGAAAAAGGCATCTCTCTCTCGTTCTCTACGGACGAGGACCTGCCTCCGGTCTTCGCGGACGTCCGCTGGATAAGCCAGGTCATAGACAACCTGCTCATCAACGCGATAAAGTATTCCGGCCGGGGCGCGCGAGTGGTAATAAGCGGGAGCACGAAGGGAGAGGTCGCGGTCGTATGCGTGGAGGATACCGGCCCCGGCATACCGCCCGAGGAACAGAAGCTGGTGTTCGACAAATTCTACAGGGGAAAGACCAACGCCAGCCAGGTCCCGGGCACCGGCCTGGGCCTCGCCATCTCCAAGTCCGTGGTCGAAAAGCACGGCGGCAAGATCTGGCTGGAATCCCGGGCCGGGTCGGGTTCCAGGTTCCTGTTCGCCCTGCCGGTGGCCAAACAGAAGCGCGGGGCCGTCCCCGCCGACGCCGCCGGCCGTTAGCAGTCTGCTGAAAAATCCTGCTCAGATGTATTTTGAGCCGATTTTTCAGCCGAGCCGACGCGACGCGAGACGAGCCTTCTCTACGAGAGACTGTAAGTCGAGCGGCGCTAAGGCGCAGGCAAAAAGCGGCCAAAAGACGCTGAAAGGGTTTTTTTCAGCAGACTGTTAGGCGCGGATATAAGGTAGGAGGATGACTCTTATGGGACGATATTCACCGCTCGTTTTAGCGCTCGCGGCGCTGTGCGTTTTCTCCGCCTGCGGCGGCCGGTCCCGGCGCGCCGCCCCTCAGAACAGCGTAGAGGCCGTCACGGCCGAGGGCTACGCGCCTTATAACGAAGGCGGCCCCGCAACGGCGGCCGCCGCCGCGCTGGAGGCGCAGAAGAGCGCCATAGAGAACGTGGCCGGCCTTTTCGTACAGCCTATGACCAGGGCGGAGCGGTACGACCTGATCGGGCGGACGCTCCTCAGGTCCCCCCAGTTATACGTCAAGAAACATAAGGTGATCTCCGAACGGAGGGAAGGCGAACTCTACCGCGTAACGGTGAAGGCGTACGTCTACGTGGACAAGATAGCTTCGGCGCTGAGGGGCCTGTCCGCCGCGGAACCGGCCGGACCCGGCGCGGCCGGGGCCGTAATGCTGGACGAATACGCGGGAACGTCCGTCTCCCCTTACGGCGACGCGCGCGCCGCGTTCACCGCCTATCTTTCCAGGAAGACCGTGCTCAAGTTCCTGAACACCCCCGCGCTGGCCGCTCAGAAGGACGAGGATTCCTTTTTCGAGGCCGCGCGCGCCTCCGGGGCCGATCTGGTCTTCATAGGCCGCGCCGACTCCCTACCGCTGGCCGCGGCCCAGGGGCAGCAGGCCGGCTTCTATACCGCGAGGGCCAGGATCGATATGAAGGTCTACGAGGCCGCTTCCCGCAAGCCGCTGCTGGAGCTTTCGGGCGATTCCAGCGCGCTGGACGTGGCGGAGGAAGGCGCGTTCAGGAAAGCCCTGTCCTCCGCCGGCGAACTTCTGGGCCAGGAAGCGGCCCTCAAGTCCGACAGGTTCCTGAAGCCGCTTTCACCTCTGGTCCTGCGCGTCAGGGGGTTGAAAGGCGTCGCCGACGCTATCAAGTTCAAGGAAGCGGTCTCCAAAATGGCCGTCGGCCGGGCGGATTTCGAGAGCTATTCCGACGGCGAGGCCGTCATGACCGTTTATCCCGAACGTTCGGACTCCCAGGAATTCGCAAGTTCCCTGCTGAGGATGGAAGCCTTGAGCCTGGCGCTTGAGAGCGCCAGCCAGTTCGAGGCGGTCTTCTCGGTCATCAGATAGAGGCCGGGGGCGGGTCCCCGGAACGGCTATGCTGTCCAAACTCCGTACCCTGGGTCTTAAAGGGCTAGACGGCTTCGACGTGGCCGTGGAGGTGGACCTCGCGGCCGGCCTTCCCTCCTATTCGGTGGTCGGGCTGCCGGACGCCAGCATAAAGGAGTCCAAGGACCGGATCGTGGCGGCCATCCGGAACTCCGGCTTCGACTTCCCCGTCAAAAGGATAACAGTGAACCTCGCTCCGGCCGAGATAAAGAAGGCCGGCACCCATTTCGATCTTCCCATGGCCCTCGGGGTCCTGGCCTCTTCCGGCAAGCTGGGGAAAAAGGCCGCGCG
Organism: Elusimicrobiota bacterium; assembly: GCA_022703115.1. Lineage (GTDB taxonomy): Bacteria > Elusimicrobiota > Elusimicrobia > Elusimicrobiales > UBA9959 > YA12-FULL-51-18. The sequence goes on along the minus strand of JAKLEK010000015.1, from coordinate 9,258 downwards.
CGTCCTGGAGGGGAAGGTGTTCATCGGAGAGCTGGCCCTGGACGGAAGCCTGCGTCCGGTGGTCGGCGTGCTGCCCATGCTGCTGTCCCTCAGGGAACGCGGCGGCGCTTCGGTGGTGGTCCCGGCCGGCAACGCGGCAGAGGCGGCCCTGAGCGGTCTCGACTGCCTGTCCGCCGGCAGCCTTAAGGAGGTCGCCGGCTGGCTGGCCGGAGAGGTCCGGCTTACGCCCTGCGTACGGGCCGTAAGGGCCGGACGGCCCGCGGCGCTGGGCGATCTCTCCGAGGTGAAGGACCAGGCGTTCGCCAAGCGCGCCCTGGAGATAGCCGCGGCCGGTTCCCATAACCTGATAATGATAGGTCCGCCCGGAACCGGCAAGAGCATGCTGGCCAGGCGTTTCGCCTCGATCCTTCCGCCTCTCTCGGACGAAGAAGCGCTCGAGGTCACCAAGATATACTCGGTTTCCGGCCTGATAAGTCCTTCGAGCCTGATAACCGAGCGGCCCTTCCGGGAACCGCACCATACCATCTCTGACGCCGCCCTGATAGGGGGCGGTCCGCATCCGAAGCCGGGGGAAGTATCCCTGGCGCATAACGGGGTCCTGTTCCTGGACGAGTTCACCGAGTTCTCCCGCGGGGCCATCGAGTCGCTGCGGGAACCTCTCGAATCCTGGAAGGTCACGGTTTCCCGCGTAAAAGAGACCGTGTCCTATCCCGCGCGCTGCCTGCTCGTGGCGGCGATGAACCCGTGTCCCTGCGGCTATTTCGGGCACGAGACCAGGGAATGTTCCTGCACCCCGCTGCAGGTGCATAAGTACCGCTCGAAAGTATCCGGGCCCATCCTGGACCGCATAGACCTCCATCTTCAGTTGAGCCCGATAAAGTTCGCGGAGTGGGAGGCCCTTCCGCGCGGCGAGCCTTCAGCCGCCGTGTCGGAAAGGGTCGCCGCGGCCATGTCCGCCCAGAAGGCCAGGTTCCGTTCCGGCACCCGCGCCAACGCGTTCATGGGCGTGAGCGAAGTGAGGGAATACTGCCGCATCCCGGAAGGCGCTGCCGGCATCCTTGAAACGGCGATGAACAAGCTGGGGTTCTCCGCCAGGTCGCTGGACAAGATACTCAAGATATCCAGGACCATAGCCGATCTGGAAGGCAGCCGGGACCTTAAGAGAACGCATATCGTGGAAGCGATGCAGTACCGGACGCTGGACAAGGCCACGGAACTGGTAGCCGGCTGACCGGCGGCGGCATTAAGGAGGAGTTTATGGGACGGATCATCCACGCGGCTCTGGCCGCGCTGTTGGGAGCGGCCGGGCCGGGGGCGGCGCAGGAAGGGGAGCCGGAAGCGCAGCTTTACGCCACCGCCGCGGAGGAAAGCGCCCCTACCGCCGCCGCCAGGCATACCGTTTCCCAGGGGGACACTCTCTGGGATATCTCTAACAGATACTACGGAGACCCTTTTCAGTGGGGAAGCCTGTACGGCGCCAATACGGACAAAGTCCGCGATCCGGACCGCATAAGCCCCGGACAGGAAATAGTGGTGCCTGATCTTTCCGGAACGGCGCCCGGAGGCGGGACAGCGGACGGGAAGGGATTGGTCCAGGCGGCCGCGGACGTGGCCGCCGCCGTTCCCGCGGCCGGCGGACCCGGGGCGGCCGGACCCGGCGCGGCGTCCGGCGGGCCGTCAAGCTCCGGGAAGGAGTCCGCCGGCTCCGAGATATTCCCTATAGCGGACGAGATGCCGCCCGACCAGCAGGAGTGGACCGGCAAGGCGCCCAGGATAGTACCGGCCGGGTGGAAAGGCGCGGGCGTCATAGTCTCCAAGATCTGCGACGGCGATTATTCGATGGCGGACGGCCTTACCGAGACCGGCGACCGGGTGGTGATAAAGGTCTCAAACCCGGCCGCCTTCAAGCCGGGCGACAGGCTGGCCTCCTATAACAGGGGCGCCGCGGTTTACGAGCCGGCCACCGGGCAGGAAAAAGGCATTAAGCTGCAGAAGACCGGGCTGCTAGAGGTCGAGAGCGTTAAGGGCAACAGGGTTACGGCCAGGGTAGTGGTTTCCGGCAGCTCGGTGGATAAGGGACAGCTGGTGGCACAGTAGGGGTTTCTTCCGTTCCGACCTGGGGGGGTGGGAATGTCTTCCGCAAAAACCGAAGCGGAGCGGCTCGCGCGCGTGCGGCTTAACGCCGTCGCCTGCATGCGCACGGATTGGCTGCTCCGGCTGATCGAAATGTACGGCGGCGCCGCCGAGGCGGCGGAGAAGGGGGCCTCCGAGCTCGTCGCCGACGGCGGTCTGTCCCCGGAGACGGCGGAGAACTTCGTGTCGGCCCTGTCCGCGTTCGATCCGTACGCGGAACTCGAGTCCGCGCGCAGGGCCGGGGTAAGGGTTCTCACCGCTGACGACGAGGATTTTCCTGAGCTTTTGCGCCGTATATACGACCCGCCGCTGGCGCTCTATGTGAAAGGCGGACCGGCCGCCGAGGCGGTCCCGGTCGGCGTCGTCGGCACCCGCAAGCCCACGGCCTACGGCGCCAGAAGTTCGGCCCGGCTCGCGCGCGAGCTGTCCGCGGCCGGGGTGACGGTGGTGAGCGGCCTGGCCAGGGGCGTGGATACGCTTTCCCACGAGGCCGCGGTGAAGTCGGGCGGCACGACCTGGGCGGTGCTCGGTTCCGGACTGAACTTCATATATCCGCGCGAGAACAGGAAGCTTTCAGAGAACATAACAGGCTCCGGCGGCGCGGTCTTCTCGGAATTCCCGATGAACTCGGGTCCGAGACCGGCAAATTTCCCCAGGCGGAACCGCATAATATCCGGGCTCTCATACGCGGTGGTGGTAGTGGAGGGAGATTTCAGGTCCGGTTCTCTGATAACCGCCAGGGCCGCGCTGGAGCAGGGAAGGGAAGTCCTGGCCATGCCGGGCCCGGCGGACAGCGAGATGAGCCGGGGGCCCAACATGCTGATAAAGAACGGCGCGGCCGTGGCGGAAGGCGCGGCGGACGTCCTTGCCGCCCTGCCGGCGGAAGCGATCTCCGCCCTGAAACCGTCCGGGCTTCCGCGCGGGACCGGGAAAGGCCCCGCAGCCGGGCTTCGCGGACTTTCTCCGGACGCGCGCGCGGCTTACGGGGCGGTATCCGGCGCGGAGAGCGGGCTGGACATGGACGCGCTCGTCCGCGTTCTGGGCTGGCCGGTGCAGCGCGCCGCGGCGGCGGTCTTCGAGCTGGAATCGGAAGCTTTCTTGACCCAGCGCGCCGGCAGATACGTGCCCACGGTCTGACCGTCCAGGTAAAATATCCTCGCAACCTCCGCGTATAATATATAAAATATATTGTATGGCAGAAGAAAAACCCAAAAAAGCCGCGAAACCAAGAAAGGCCTCCAAGAACTCCGCCGCGGCGGAAAACGCTCCCGCCGAAGCCGCGGCTCCGGCCCCTGTCCGAAAGAATTCCGGCAAGATCCTGGTCATAGTGGAATCCCCCACTAAAGAAAAGACGATAGTACGCTTTCTCGGTCCCGGCTATACGGTGCGCAGCTCATACGGGCATGTGCGCGATCTCCCCAAGGACGAACTGGGCGTGGACGTAGCGCGCGATTTCGCCCCTAAGTACGTCCTCATCGAGCGCGCGAGGAAGATAATACCGGAACTGAACGCCCTGGCGAAGAATTCCGACGCCGTTTATCTGGCCACCGACCCGGACCGGGAAGGCGAATCCATCTCCTGGCATCTGCGGGAGGCGATGGGCGCGGATAAGTTCAAGTTCCTGCGCATCAGTTTTCATGAGATCACCAAGGCCGCGATAGAGTCGTCCCTTAAGTCCCCGCGCGAGCTGGATCTCAATCTGGTGAACGCCCAGCAGGCGCGCCGCCTCACCGACAGGCTGGTCGGTTACAAGCTTTCTCCGCTGCTCTGGTCGAAGATAAAGAGCGGACTCTCCGCCGGCCGCGTGCAGTCCGTGACGGTGCGCCTCATAGCGGAGCGCGCGAAAGAGATCGCGGCTTTCAAGGAAGAGGATTATTATACCCTGTCGGGCAGGCTTTCCAAGGAGAACGAGGAAAAGGATTTCGAGTCGAAGCTGGTGCGCTGGGGCGGCAAGCCGGTCGAGCAGACCGTCACTCTCAAGCTTTTCGCGGAGGATTACCGCTATAAGACCTCCGTTTTCAAGAAGCTGGAGGATACGGTGGAGGCCGCGACGCTCCTTCGGAATTCGGAGCTCACCGTCTCCAAGATCGAATCCAAGGCCGTAAGGCAGAAGCCGAAACCGCCGTTCATAACCAGCACCCTCCAGCAGGACAGCTATAACAAGCTGGGGTTCTCCTCCGACCGCACCATGAAGGTGGCCCAGAGCCTCTACGAAGGCGTGGAGCTGGGCGGGGAACGCGCCGGCCTCATAACTTATATGAGGACGGATTCCTTCAACGTTTCGGCCGAGGTCCAGAAGGAGACCGTGAAATTCCTCAACGAGTCCTACGGCAAGGACTTCGTGCCGGAGACCCCGCCGGTATATCTCAAGAAGGTCAAAGGCGCCCAAGAAGCGCACGAGGCGATCCATCCCACTTCCGTCTACCGCAGGCCCGAGGACGTCAAGGCGTTCCTTACCGCGGACCAGGCCAGGCTTTACGACCTGATCTGGCGGCGCTTCGTCGCCAGCCAGATGCAGGAAGCCGTGTTCGATTCCGTCAGCGTGGAGATATCCGACCGGGACGGCTCGGCTGTCCTGCGGACCAGCGGCCGCACGATGAAGTTCGAGGGCTACCTCAAGGTCTACCGGGAGGAGAAGGAAGAGGATGTCGCCGGAGACGACGCGGACGAAGGTTCCGTCATCCCGCCTCTCAAGGAGGGCGACAAGCTCGTTCTGCGGGACGTGTCCACGAAAGCCCATCGTACCAGCCCTCCTCCGAACTATAACGAAGCCAGCATTATCAAGACCCTGGAGAAGCACGGCATCGGCCGTCCTTCGACCTACGCGGTCATCATCAAGAATATCGTAGACCGCGGCTATGTGAAGCGGGAGAAGGACAGGCGGCTGCTTATCAGCGACCTCGGGGCGCTGGTGACAGACAAGCTGAAGGGCTTTTTCCCGGACATAATGGACATCTCCTACACGGCTTCCATCGAGGACAAGCTCGACGATATAGCCGATGGCACCATAGACTGGGTGAAGATGATAAGGGAGTTCTACGGGCCGTTCTCCCAGAACCTGGCCAAGGCCGAGACCGGCATGGAGCGCTCGCGCCCGGCCGTCATCAAGACCGACGAAAAATGCCCTCTCTGCCTGAGCCCGCTGGTGCTGCGCGAAAGCAGGTTCGGAAAGTATCTTTCCTGCTCCAGATTCCCGAAATGCAAGGGCAAGATCCCGCTGGACCGGGACGGGAACAAGATAAACGTGTTCAAGCCCATACCGACCGAACGGATATGCGCCAAATGCGGCAAGAACAAGATGCTGCTGCGCAAGAGCGCCCGCGGGTACTTCCTGGCCTGTTCCGGTTTCCCCAGGTGCCGCAATATCGACAAGGTCACCGATCCGGAAGTGGAAAGCATAATCGAAGGCGCCAAGCCTAAACAGTAGGGCGAAGGCCGGCCTTCGGAAGCCTTCCGCCCGGACCCTTTATGAACCTGCTGCTGGAACGCTTCCTTCTTCATCTGAGGTCGCAGCGGAATTTTTCCCGGCACACCCTGAGAGCCTACAAGCGCGATATCGAGGAGTTCGCTCTTTACGCCTCCGCGCATAACGCCGCCGTTCCGGCCGCCTGGGACAGGATGCTGCTCAGGGGTTACATAGCGCACGTGAACGGCAAGGGCCGGTCGCGCAACACTCTGCTGCGCAAGATATCCGCGGTGCATTCCTTTTTCTCCCACCTGATATCAGAAGGCGCCATGACGGCCGATCCTTTCGAGCTCATAACCCTTCCGCGCAAGGAAAAGCGGCTGCCCAGGTTCCTGAGCGAGGGCGAAGTCGGAAAACTCGCCGACAGCAGCGAGCCGGCTAACGCCGGTGAGAACGGCGGCCGGTTCGCGGACAGGGATTACGCGATCCTGGAACTCCTCTATTCCAGCGGGCTGCGCAGGTCGGAGGCCGCCGGGATGAACATCGGGGACGTGGATTTTTACGGCGGTTTCGCGCGGGTTATGGGCAAAGGCTCCAGGGAGCGTATGGTGCCGATAGGGGACAAGGCCCTGAAGGCCCTCAGGGCCTACCTGAACTCCCGCCCGGGGCCGAAAGCTCCCGGGACGCCCCTTTTCCTCAACAGCATGGGCCGGCGGCTTTCCGACCACGGCCTCGCTCTGATCATAAAAAAGCTGGCGCGCCGCGCAAGGTTCGCCAGGCCCGTAAATCCGCATTCCCTGCGCCATTCTTTCGCCACGCATCTCCTGGATAACGGCTGCGACCTGAAATCGGTGCAGGAAATGCTGGGACATAAGAACCTTCAGACGACCGAGATATACACGCACGTTTCCCTGGAGCGCCTGAAAGAAGTGTATTCCCGGACCCATCCCAGGTCCGGCGGCGGGAACAAGGGCTGAACGGCCCGGAGGGCGTCATGGTGAAAATATTGCTTTTCGCGCTGCTGCTGGTCCCGGCGAAAGCCTCCGCGCAGTGCGCGTTCCGGGAGAAGATGGCGCTCCCGGGTTTCAGCAACGCTTCGTGGGGCCTGAGCGTCCGGGACGTCTCGACCGGAAAAGAACTGGTTTCCTGCGCCGGCTCCGCCAACCTGGTCCCCGCGAGCTCCCTGAAAATGTTCGTCACCGCGGCGGCCCTGGACGTGCTGGGTCCGGAGACCCGGTTCAAGACGCGCGTTTATCTGGACGGTTCGGTGTCGAAAGGCGTTCTGGAAGGCGGGGTCTACATAAGGGGCGGGGGGGACCCCTCCTTCGCCTCGCAGTTTATAAACGGCGCCCCTTCCGCGGAGGCGGAGTTCGCCAGATGGGCCGCGGCGCTGCGCGAGGCCGGCGTGTCCTCGGTGAAGGGTTCCGTGACCGCCGACGATACCCTCTTCGAGGGACAGCCGCTTCCCGGTTCCTGGACATGGGAGGACATAGGCAACTATTACGCCGCCCAGCCTTCCGCGCTCGTCTTCAACGACAACCTTTACAGGCTGTATTTCAGGCCCGGAAAGGAAGAAGGCGTTCCGGCCGCCGTCCTGCGGTCCGAACCCGAGATCTCCGGCCTGGTCTTTGAGAACCTGATGACCACCGGCCCGGAGGGGTCGGGCGATAACGGCTATATCTTCAATTTTCCAGGCCGGTATTCGGCCGTGGTCCGCGGGACCGTCCCCAGGGGGGCGGAGGAGTTCGCGATCAAGGGCGCCATGCCCGATCCGGCCCTTTTCGCGGCGCAGGCTTTCACGGACTATCTTTCCGCCCACGGCATCAAGGTCGAAGGCAAGGCCGCCAGGGCCGCCGGACCGGTGGACTACGGCGCCGCCCGGTTCCTGGCGGAGACCGAGGGCGCGCAGGTAAAGGACATAGTTTTCGCCACCAATAAGCGCAGCTTCAACCTGTACGCGGAGATCCTGCTGCGGCATCTGGCGGTCGCCGCCGGAAAGGCGGGCTCGGCCTCAAACGGCCTGGCCGCGCTGCGCGCTTATCTGGCTTCACGGGGGATGGACGTTTCCGAACTGAGGCTGGCGGACGCTTCCGGTCTGTCCAGGCTGAACATGGTGCAGGCGTCTCAGTTCTCCGCCTTCCTGGCCGCCGTCGCTTCGCGGCCGTTCTTCGGCGCTTACAGGGCCTCGCTGGTCCGCCCGCAGGACCCGGACGCGACCGGCCACGTGCGCAGGCTCGGCGCCGATACCAGGCTCAAAGGGCTTCTTCAGCTCAAGTCTGGTTCGCTCAGCGGAGTGCGTTCCTACGCGGGCTATCTGACCACCGATAAAGGCCGGCTCCTGAGCTTCGCCTCTCTGCTGAACAACTACAGCGCCCCGGCGTCCGGGATAGACGCCATGCACGAGGCCATCCTGCTGGAACTGGCGGAAAAATACTGACCTTACAGGCGGCGGTCTTCTAGAACTCCAGGTTGGGACGCAGCATCAGCTGGAAGGAGTTATGGCCGGAGTCCCTGTCGGCGAGGGGACCGGAATATTTCTTGTTTGCCGTCCAGACGAAACCGGCGCCGAGCGACAGCACGCTGTGTTTCCCGGTGCATAATTTCTTCTCCACCAGGAAAAAATGCCTCAGCGGCTCCAGCTTCCTCTGGGAGAAGTCGGCCACATATTCGAAGCCGCTGTTATTTAGCCAGAAACTCCGGTTCGTCCCGAAATCGGTGCGGCTGCGCCTGAACCCCAGGTAGAAAGCGTCCGCTATATACCCGTTCCCGTGGACCTTCAGCCCGCCGCGGAAGCTCCAGCGCAAAGTGCGGTCCGCCAGGTACTGCTCTCCCTTCAGCTTCCCCTCCATTTCGAACCAGTCGTCGCGGATCAGCGTATTGTTCTTTATATGCCGGTTGCCGGTGTTGAGCAGGAGGCCGGAGTATCCGGTGCGCTTGCCCTGCAGCGCCTTGTTGATCGATTCGAAGGTTACCACGTTGCCGAAGAACAGGGACACCGCCCAGGGGTCCTCGAAGCCGGCCGTGAGTGCCTCGACGACGTTCAGATTGTCAGACACCTTCATCCGTTCGTAGAACGAAGCCTGATGCCTGCGGATAAGGGTGCCGGCGTAAGGCAGCGGATTGAGGCTCGCTTCCAGGACCAGCGTGCGGGGTTTGTAGAAGTTCTTGATAAGGTCCCGGTAGATGTCGATCTCAGACATGACCCCGAGATTGGGTATGGGTTTTCCTGTGAGGCTGCGGTAGACCCCCACGCTGGCGTAATACGGGTCCAGTTCCACTTCCACCGTGGTGGTCTTTCCGGGACCGTCGTCCGCGCCGGAGGCGGGCAGGGGCCGGCACAGCAGGAAGAGGGCCGCGCCGGCCAGCAGTAATCGGCGCGCGGTCGCTTGGTCGTTCATGCTTGGCGTCCGGCTTGGGAGCGGAACGGTCAGTCCAGTATGCGTTTCAGGAAACCGCCGTGCCTGGCTATCAGGAGGCGGGCTTTTTTCAGGTCCACCCCGCGCCGGGCCATTACGATCGCGGTCTTAACGTCGTTGCCGGAGATATCCAGCAGCCGCCGCGCTTCTTCGGGGGAGACGCCGCCGACCGTGGCGGTGATCCTCTCGGCTCTCAGCACCAGTTTCTGCGAGGTGGTCTTAACGTCCACCATCCAGTTCCGGTAGACCTTGCCGCTTATCACCATGGCCGAGGTCGTGAGCATGTTCAAGGCCAGTTTGGTG
>JAKLEK010000149.1 GCA_022703115.1 Elusimicrobiota bacterium | reverse complement strand
CTGAAGAACGGCGGGAAAGCGCCGCCGGCGGGTCCGGGAAATTGGAGCCGCTTTGGATAGTATGGTCCATGATCATGTGGCTGCTGTGGTGCGCCTCGCTGTGGGTGGGCGGCGCGATGACCGCGGACGGCATACGCAACTCGCCGGGGCTTTCGCCTCGCGCCGGGAGATGGCGCGCCGTGAACGGATTCTTCGCTTCCCTGGTAGCGGGCTTCTTCCTGGTCTCTTTGCTGCTGACCCTTTTCGTCGCGCTGGGGGTGCCTTTCAAGACGGCGGCGGCTAATTTCACGTATAAATGGATACTGCCTTCGGCCTGCGCCGGAGCGGTCCTGGCCGCGGTCCTCGCCTTCGTCCGGATAGGCCGGATCAGGCCCGGGTCCGTGGTCTACGCGCCGCCGGGCTCCGCGCCGGCCGGCGTGCGCGGCCCCAGGGGCGCGTCCCGTCCCGGAAAGACGCCGGAGATCCTGGAAAAGGCCAAAGAGCTGTCATCGGCGAAACAGTATGAGGAGGCGCTTAAAGCCCTTTCTAAGAAGCCTTTCAACGAGCTGGAGCCGGACGACCTCAACCTGTTCCTGGACCTCTACATAAAAGTCGGGGATTTTTCACGCGCGAAGCTGATCCTCAACCGGATAGCGGAGGCGGCGGTGGAGTTCCCCGAACTGGCCGGGAATTACGCGTACTATCTTTCGCTGGTCCCGGCGTGCAGGGAGAAGGGCGAGTCCGTCCTGGCCTCTCAGCTGCGCCAGACGGGGGCGGACTTCATCCTGAAGGCGCACTCGGTAGCCGGAGCGCCGCGCGAGATCTATTCGCTCGCAAAGGAGATGGAGAAAGAGGGGGAAAGCGAGATCGCGCTCGGCCTTTACCAGGCTTTCGTGCGGGCGGGGTATCAATACCTCGACGCCGAGGAGCGTTTCAAGGAGCTGAAGGCGCGGCCCGCGCCGGCCGCCAGGGCCCAGGCGCCTTCGGTCCAGACCGGCCGGGGGTCCCGCCTTATCGGACAGGTCCTGGAGGGGCGTTACCAGATCCGCGGGGAACTGGGCGAGGGAGCCATGGGCGTGGTCTACGAGGGCTGGGACCTCAAGGGCGCGCGGAAGGTGGCGATAAAGCGCATGCATACCTGGCTCAAGACCTACCCGGAAGAGTATAAGCGGTTCAAACGCGAGGCCGAGATAGTCGGGAGGCTGAAGCATCCCCATATCGTGGGCGTGAACGCGATAACCGAACAGGGCGGGGAGATCTTCCTCGTTTTCGATTTCGTGGACGGCCGTCCCCTGTCCGAGGTCCTGGGCGAGAGGAAGCGCATACCGCTTCCGGACTGCCTGAAGGTCCTCCAGGGCGTGTGCGAGGCCGTTCATTACGCGCACGGGGAGAACGTGATACACCGCGACCTGAAGCTCGCCAATATCATGGTGGACAAGGGCCTGAGGGCCATGGTGGTGGATTTCGGACTCGCCAGCGAACTGCGGGACAGCCTGACCAGGGTGTCGCACCAGACCATGTCCGGGACGCCGGCCTACATGGCGCCGGAGCAATACTCGGGGCTGGTTAAACGGGAATCAGATATCTACGCCATAGGCGTCTGCCTGTACGAGCTGCTGACCGGTGAACTGCCGTTCCAAGGGGCTGATCCGCTTAAGCAGAAGAAGGAGAAGGATTACAGGGAGGTCACTTCGATGCTGCCCTGGCTGCCTTCCGGCATAGACGGCCTGCTGGCCCGGGCGCTGGAGCCCGAACCTTCGCAGCGGATAGCCGACGCCATGGACCTTTTAGATTCGCTGAAGAGGTTGTGAAAATAGCTAGTGGCTGGTGGCTAATAGCTAGTGGCCAAACAGGTAAGGGCTGATGGCTAATAGCCAGTAGCTAATAGCCAATAGCTAATAGCCAATAGCTAACAGCTAGCAACTAACAGCCAACACTGTTCAACGAGGTTTTAATATGTCTTTAAAGAAGCGCATCCTGCTGGTGGACGACGATCCGATGCTGCGTCAGCTGGCTGAAGACGTGCTGTCGGACGATTACGAGGTGCTGCAGGCCGTGGATGGACAGGACGCCTGGGAAAAGGCGCCGGGCTTCCGGCCGGACCTGGTCGTCACCGATATAATGATGCCGCGCATGCACGGCTACGAGCTTTGCCAGCTGCTCAAAGGCCCGGAAGGAATAAAGGGCGTGCGCATTTTGGTTGCGTCGGCCAAGAGCTTCGCCACCGACAAGTCTCAGGCCGAAAAGGCCGGAGCGGACGCTTATCTGGTGAAGCCTTACAAGCCGGCCGATCTGCTTGAAAAAGTATCGGCGCTCCTTTCCGGAGAGATCCCGGCCGCAGGGCCCGCCGCCGTGCCTCCGCCGCCACCGCCGCCACAGGGAATATCGGCCCCGCCGCCGCCCCCACCGCCGACGGTCCGGGCCCCGCAGGGCCCCGTGTCGATGCGCGTACGCTTCTGGGGGACGCGCGGCTCATGCCCGGTCCCCGGGCCGAACACGGTGCGTTACGGCGGGAACACTTCCTGCATAGAGGTGCGCATAGGCGACCTGGTCCTGATCCTGGACTGCGGCACCGGCGTGAGGGAGCTTGGGAAGGTCCTGATGCGGGAGTTCAAGGACAGGCCGATCGAGGGGCACATCTTCGTGGGACATACCCACTGGGACCATATCCAGGGCTTCCCTTTCTTCGCGCCGCTTTATAATCCGCGCAACACTTTCAACATCTACAGCGTGCGCGCGGCGCACGGCAGTCTGCAGAACGTGTTCGGCGGGTCAATGGCGTCGGACTACTTCCCCATACCGCTCACCAATCTGGCCGGCAAGCTGCGCTTCGTGGAGATGGCCGGCCCTGTCGACCTGGGGGCCGCGCGGGTCTCGTTCTGCCACCTGAACCATCCGGGGGTATGCATCGGCTTCCGGATAGATTCCGGCGGCCGCTCGGTGACCTATCTCGGCGACAGGGAGAGCCACGTGAGACTGAACGGCGACAGCGACGTCTCGCGCAGGCAGGACGGGGACCTGGTGACCTTCTCGAAAGGGAGCGACCTGCTTATCGCGGAGGCGCAGTACACCGAAGAGGAGTATCCTTCCAGGAAAGGCTGGGGGCACAGCACCTTCGACGATACCGTGCGCTGCGCGATGGAGGCCGGGGCGAAGAAACTGGCTTTCTTCCACCACGATCCGGACCATTTCGACGACGAGATGGATTCCTACGTGGCCAACGCGCGCACGCTGGCGCTGAAGGAAGGCCGCAACCTGGAGTGTTTCGGGGCGCAGGACGGGATGGTGGTGGATATCTGACGGCCCGCCGATACGCGGCTCAGGCCTTCACCGGGCCGAAGCGGTCTTCGTACCTTTTGAGTTCCTTTTTCAGGACGGAAACCAGGCGCTTCGCCTGGACCGGGTTGGCGATCACGCGCGTCCCCGCTCTGCCGCCGGCGAGCCCGGGCCGCACGAAAATAAAATCCATAACGATCTCGTCCGCGGCATGGGAGATAGCGGCCAGGTTCGCGTAGACCCCGTCCGCCGTCTTCCCGTCAGCGGTGAATTCCGGGACGGAGCTTTTCACCTGCGCGGGGGCGGAGCCGAAGGTCCTCACCTCGGTGACGTTGGCGCCCCACTTTATGTATTCCCGCTTTTTTTTGGAGAATTTCAAGGGTTTCATCGCCGTATCCTCAGCCAAGCGCCAGGCGCGTCAGCAGGCAGAGCTGAGCGGCGACGGATAGAGAACAGGCGGCGTTCAGCAGGCGGCGCTTGCGGGAGGCTACCCTGGCGTCCATGACTATCCGGGCCACGATGTCTTCGTAGTAGGGCGTGGCCGTTATCCCGCCCCCGAGGTACCTGTCCAGAAAATTGGTCAGTTCCAGCTGCGAAGACGCCGCGATATCCCGCTCGGTGAGCTGGGAGTCGGGAACCCGGCGGTTCCCGTGTCTGTCAAGAAGGGGGACCGGTCTGGGGGTTTCGATGAAGGGGGAGGCTCCGGCGAAGCAGACGGGCAGGACGGCGCAGAAAAGGAGCAGGGCCGTCCAGGCGGCCGTTCCGTCCGGTGCGAGGAGCCTGAGCGCTACGGCCTGGAGTACGGCCAGCAGGGAGGCGGCGCCGAGTTTCAGGTCGGTCTGGCGAAGAGAGTAGGAGATGCCGTCGTGTATTATGCGGAGACGCCGCTCCGGGTCCGGGGTAAGATGGGAGGATACGCTCATCTGGGCTCCTGTTCTCCGCGCCGTCAGGGTATTCTACATTTTCTCCCCGGCTTTTGGTAACGTAAAGTCCTATGTTGGGGTCGCGGCCGCCGGAGGCAGCCTTATGTCGACCGAGCTGAGACCGCGAAGCACTCCTCCGACATTCCCTGTCGTGCCCCTGGGCCGGTACGGGTTCGGGGTCCTGTCCGGGGTTTGGACTCCGCAAACACGGGGTCTAGGCTATGCCAGTGCCGTTTCAAGGCCTTTGGCCCTCAGACGGCCT
>JAKLEK010000148.1 GCA_022703115.1 Elusimicrobiota bacterium | reverse complement strand
CGATAAGCATCATTTGTCCGACATTGCTTTCCATATGCACGATCTTTGTGCCCGGTCTGGACCATAATCCCATGTTGCGCGAGAGCATGAAATTCGCTATGGCGAAATTCAAAAACGGTGTAAGCATGTTCCTGAAATCCGGGAGATAGAGGATGCTTTCGGTAACAGGAAAGTTTGCCGCCAGTATACGAGCCGCTTTTTTTGTGGTGGAAAGCGCGGTGCCGGAAGCATCCGTTATTTCGGTGTTCTTAATACTCGGGTTATCCAGAAGATTCCTTACGAACGCCAGCACATCGGCGCCGGAACAACCGCCGATGAAGACCTCGGGGTAGAGATCGCGCTCGAAGATCGCGATAAGCGATCCTATATGTGCCGGGAAAAGGAGGCCGTTCCCCTGGATATTAACGCATACCGGCTGCATCTTTCCCGGCCGAGCGGGTCCTGCGGCGGCGGATCCCCCGTGGAATATGGAAAGAATCAGCAGGCAGGCCTGCAGCAGCGCTGTGTGTCTCATGACAATTAATAATACAATAATATACGAACTTAATGCCTGCTCCCCCGGCGTTGGGCCCGGCAGGCGGCTCCGGCGATTTTTATCCGCGGCACCAAAATGTGGTATCCTATCCGTAGTTCTACGCGGGTGTTTTCATCCTGTCCGCCCTAGTTGAACCCGCGTTTAGCGCCTAGTATGCTTGTGACCGACACATTATGCCGATATTGACGGATATTCTGGTGGTTGGCGGAGGACCTGCGGGGCTCTCCGCCGCGTTCAGCGCCGCTTCGAAAGGCGCCTCGGTGATGCTGGTCCATAAAGATGAGCTTATAGGCCGTCCGGTACGCACCAGCGGGGGAAGCTGGGAATCCGATATGGTGAATCTGGGTATTCCCGGACACCTTTACCATCGCATCAAAACATTGAGAGTCTATTCCCCCAACAAGGAATGCGGTGCGAAATTCGACAGGGATCCGCTCGTCCTGATGAACGTGACGGAGGTGTATAATCATCTCGCCGACCTGGCCCGGTCAGCCGGCGCCAGGGTGCATTGCGGGACGCGTTTTCTGGGGATCACTGCCATGTCCGCGGACAGGATAGAATGCCTCATCGGGGATGCCGAAGGCGAGAAGACCGTATCTGCGGCGTTCGTGGTCGACGCGTCGGGGCACAGCAGGGCCGTGCTCTCGGCGGCCGGCAAGAGCGGTCCCCCGAAGCGTTTCGGTCTGGGAGTGGAGTACGTTTTTGAGAACGCCGGGATGGATCCGGAACAGGTGATGGTGTTCCTCGGCGAGCGCTGCGCTCCGGCCGGATACGGCTGGGTATTTCCCACAAATAAGAACACTATCTGTGTGGGCATGGGCGTGATCCGGCCGGATACTTCAGCCTCTCCCGCCGCACTTCTGGACAATCTGCTGGGTTCGGCGCGGTCCCGCGGCCAAGGACTGCGTCTGGGCCGTCTTATCGAGCGCAGGGCCGGCATAATCCCGGCGGACGGCGCGGCGGCCTCCTTCGTTCACGGAAGGATCGTTTCCGTGGGCGATTCCGCAGGTCAGGCTCTGCCGCTTATAGGCGAAGGGATACGTTATTCCATAGACGGCGGCAGAAAAGTCGGACAGGTTCTGGCCGAAGCTCTTAAACATCCTTCCGACTACTCGTCCAGGCTGCGAGGATATCAGGAATGGTGGGATCGCAAGCACCGAAGCGCGTTCAGCATTGCCCAGAGTATAAATTTAAGGCTCGCGGCTAAAAGGGACGCGGATTGGGATGAAAGCGTGGAAGGTGTTTCTAAAATACCGCTGGAGATCACCGCTTCGCTTCTGAGGATGAGATTTTCCGTTAAAAGAGCGGCGTTGTTCGCCGTTTCCCATCCGGTAATGATGCTGTCCATGCCCGGCGTAAGGCGCCTGTTCCGTGAAGGGTTGCGCTCCAGATTTTAGTATACTAAACGAGGTTCCGTACTTATGATCGTCCCCGGCGTCCGGATCGACGCCGACGGACGGGATAGCTGACCTATGAGACCCGTACTTTTTTCCATCGCCGGTTTCGACGTGTTTTCCGCTCCGGTTTTCGCCGGACTGGCCATTTCGGCTTCGTTCGTTTTCCTGAGGACCTCCATGCGCCGCATGCAGTTGTCGCTGGAGGATTTCTGGGGCCTGATCTTCGTTATGATCGTGGGTACAATAGGAGGCGCGCTTCTGTTCTACGCCGTTTTCTACAACGGCGGTCTGGCCCGTAACCTCCCCTACCTCGTTGAGAACAAGAGGATCCCGGGCGGCTCGTTCTGGGGAAGTTTTTGGACGCCCTGGGCCTGCGCGTACGTATACTGCCGTCTGAAAAAAATAGAATTCAAACACATTGCGGACTACATAGGTTTGTCGGCTATTCTGGGTCTTGTCGTTATGCGCATAGGGTGTCTGCTGCACGGCTGCTGCCACGGTATCCGTACCGCCCTTCCGTGGGCGGTAGCGTACACGGACCCGCGCTGCGCCGCGAGCAGGGCGTTGCTTGGCAAACCCGTGCATCCGTCCCAGATCTATGAATCTCTGGGCAGTCTGGCCATATTCAGCGTTATATATTTTCTTCTGCTGAGACGCGGACGTTTAAAACCGGGTATGGCCTTCGTTCTCTGTGTGTTGTCCTATTCCGCGCTCCGTTTTTCCGTGGATTTCGTCCGGGCCGGAGATCCGGGGATCTCCTGGGCGTATAATATAACGATCGCCCAGTCCATTTCAATCATAAGCGTCGTAGGGAGCATAATATGGTACCGCCGGACATAGATCAGAAACGCTATAAGATCATATACCTGACAGCTCTGGTCCTGGTATTCGCAGGGCTTTCGCTTGCTAGGACGGACCTGTTCATGGGCGCTTTCAGGGCTACTATGCAGAATCTTTCCGCAGGCGGTATCCCGGCGATAAAGGTCATGGCCGAGATACTCCTGCTTGGCGCGATAATGGCTCTGACCTTCCGCACGGTCCCGTTCCGTATAGACGATCCCGTAGGCGACGGCGTATCCATGGCGGTGATCTCGTGTTACGCGTATCTGGCGGAATGGTGGGGGACCGCTACCGGGCTCTGGACTTACTATACCGGTGAAACCCCCCCTCTCTGGATAATCCCGGCCTGGCCTATGGGGATACTGGTCATCGATCGTCTGGCTTACAAGATAGGCGGGATGTTCGGCGGTTTACTGGAGAAAGTGAACGGGCGGCGCATTTATTGGATATGGGCGGTTCTTTTCTACTGCGTGTTCACGCCGTTCATCATGGCGAAGCTCGGCTGGACCGGGTCTGTCGTGCCGCTGGCTCTGACCGCGGTAATTATTTTCGCCGGCCGCCGGGACCTTGCCCGATGCTCTCATATACTTCTTGTTTCCGCATTTTGCGTTCTGCTGGCAGATACCTGGGGTACCACGAACCATTGTTGGAGCTACCATACGCAAACAGCCAGGTTCGGGATGATCTATGGAATAACGTTCGGGATATTTTTCGATTCTTTCGTGGTATTGGCCGCGGTCAAGACCGTGGCCTATATAAGGCCCCGCTTATTTTCATAAGTTCACCGTTGGGCGAGCCTTTATCGCCCGGGGCCCAGGCGGGTTTTTATAAGTGATTTGAGCGCGATCTTTAACAAGAACGGTTTTGAAAGATCGCCGCTTATCAGGCGGGCCGCTTCCTCCGGAGTAAGCGTTCTGAGCCGTCTGACTCCGAAATCCAGACGCGAGTCGTTTTTGATCGTGGAGCGTTTTATCCGCTTCTGAAGCCACCAGGCCAGTTCATACTTCTCCAAGTATCTTGAATTCCATTCCTTTTCGTATCTCTTAAGAAGGCGGACGTCGCCGGCGCGCAATGCCGCGAGAACGGCTTCGGCCGCGATGGAAGAGGCTTCCAGCACGAATCTTATCCCTTCGCCTACCAGAGGATTGGCCTGGAGCGCCGAATCGCCTATTATCAGCAGGTTGCCGGCGGCCAATGTTTTTACCGGCCGGCCCGTGCGCAGCACCGCCGTGTGCTTTTCCAGCACGGTGGATCCGCAGCGTTCCCGTACCCGAGGCAGTTCCCACATGGACTTAAGCATGCTCTCGATGCCGCGGAACCGGTCTTTTATCAGCGTGCCGCAGCCTATGATAGCCTTCTTATCGTTCACCGGGAAGACCCAGCCGTAACCGCCGGGGAACCGGCCGTCTACAAAAAGATCGGAAGTGTGCGGTTCCCGCCTAAGCGGCACCAGGTACTCCATGCCTACGGCTTTCTCGGTGTCCGGCGCGCAAAGCCCGGTCCGGCTGCCAAGCAGAGCGTTAGGACCGGTGCAGTCGGCGTATATGCCCGCGCCGACGCGGTGCTCTGCCCCCCCGCTCTGGAACGTCACACAGCGGATGCCCTCATCGGACAGTTCGGCGCCGGTTATGCGCGCCTCATATCTGATCTCAAGGCCGGGGTTTGCGAGCGCTTTTTTCTC
>JAKLEK010000147.1 GCA_022703115.1 Elusimicrobiota bacterium | reverse complement strand
GTCCGAATTCCAGGATAACGGCGCCGTGCGCGTGCTGATCAGGAAGGGAGAGAGGGGGCTGGCCTCAGCGCTGGGCAGGGGAATCAGCGAAACGGACGGCGGCATAGTCGCGTGGATGGACTGCGACCTTTCCATGCCTCCGGAGACAATGGGCGAGCTGGTTTCCGCGGTGAGGGCCGGGAGATATGACGCCGCGGTCGGTTCCCGCTTTTTGCCAGGCGGCGGGGATCGGCGGATGGGCTCCGGCGTTTCGGTCCCGGCCGCGCAAGCCGCGTTCAGCCTCCTCATGTCGCGGCTGTGCAGGTCCTTCATATACGGCGGCTTGTCGGACTGGACCAGCGGGTTCATAGCCGTCCGCAGGACGGCGCTTCCTGTCGGGTCTCTGGGCGCCGGCCACGGGGAATATTTCATGCGCCTCATTCATTCCATGCTCGCCTCCGGCCGCGGAATAACGGAGATCCCGTACTGTTTCGTTCCCAGGTCCGAAGGCAGTTCTAAAACCGCCGGGACGGCGGCTCAATTGGCGAAGAGGGGGATATGTTATATGTCCGTATTTCTAGAGTGCGCCCGGAAGGGCGTATGACGCGCGTCTCGACCGGTAAACAAGTACCGCGCAACGCCGGGCCAGGGGTTCCGGCCGGCGCCGTAGCGGGGGCGCGGATAGACGCTTTTCTCAGCTTGAACGGGAATGAATGTAAAATCCTGGGCCTGGTTCTGCTTCTGGTCGGGGTGCTCCGGGTCAACCTTATCAACGTGCCGTATGAACGCGACGAGGGCGCTTACATCTACTCCGGAAAAATGGTGAACGAAGGGCAGCTCCCCTATCGTGACTTTTACGAAGATAAGCCGCCGGGCAATATATATTTCTACGCGCTGATGGTAAGGGCCTTCGGCCCGTCCCTCGGCAATATGCATGGCGGGTTCATGCTGCTTAACATGGTGACTCTCGTAGTCCTTTACCTTGCGGCCAGAAAGCTTTTCGGGCCCTTATCCGCGATCCTGTCCTCCTTAAGTTTCGCCACGCTTTCCCTTTCTCCGCCGATGAGCGGTTTCACCTGCATGTCCGAGCATGCGGTGATGTTCTTCTTGTCCCTGGGGATATTGGCCATGTTCTTCAGTCGCGGCGGCCCAGGGTTTTACGGCGCCCTGGCCGCCGGCGCGGCGCTGTCCATGGCCGTCTGGATCAAGCAGAACGCCGTGTTCTTTCTGTTGTGGGGCGGCCTTTTCTCTCTTCTGTCAGGGAGGGGACGGCGCCTGCGGGCCGGAGCGGGATTCCTGACCGGCGCGGTGGTGGTAAGCGCGGCGTTCCTGTGGAAGATGTGGAGCCTGGGCGTTTTCGGGCAGTTCTGGTTCAGCGCCGTGGAACTTCCAGGGGTCTTCGTCAAGAACACTCCGGACCTGAGCCAGGTGAAGCAGCATCTATCCATAGTCCTCCTCAGTATATGGGAGCATTCCCGGGTCAGCGTAGTTTTGACCGCGCTCGGCCTGATCGCGCTGCCTTTCAGCGACCTCAGCCGCAGAGATAAAGTCTCGTTGCCGGCGCTTTTCTGCGTGTCTTTGTTAAGCGTCGTGCCCGGGCTTACGTTTTACGGCCATTACTGGCTATTGACGGTTCCGGCGGCCGCGTTGCTGATCGGAAACGCGATATACTGCCTGATAAAATATTTTCCGGTAAGGCATGCGGGCCGCGCCTTGTACTTGGAGGTCGCGGTGATCCTGCTTGTCCTGGGTTTTAAAACCGCGCAGATAATATCCAACCAGTTCTATTATTTCGGCAACGATACGACCGGCATACTCCGGGCGGTATACGGATATAATCCATTTCCCAGCGCCAAGCTCGTCGGAGATTACCTGCGCGAGCGTCTGCTTCCGGGTGAAAAAATAGCCGTATTCGGTTCTGAACCGGAGGTCCTGCTTTATGCCAACGCCAGGAGCGCCACGCGCCATCTCTTTGTCAGCCATATGTCGGACCCGAATAATCCGGCCGCGGAAGAATGGCAGAAGGAATTCATATCCGAGGTCGAAAAAGCCGAGCCCAGATATGTGATCGTGGTCAACAGCGCCGCGTCCTGGCAGTGTCATAAGAACTCGTGCGACAGGATATTCTCGTGGGTGAACTCCTATACAGGCCGGCATTACCGGACGGTAGCTTTTCTGGATATAGTGCGTGGGGAAGCGGCGCCTAGATTCGTGCGCGACCTTCCGCTGCTCTACTATAAGCCCATAGGCGAGGCTTCTATGGTGGTAATGCAGCGTCAGCCCCCGAGATTCATCTCGTACCACTGACGCTCTCCCGCGAGGTCCCTCTGCTGCGTCTTTCGGCCGCATTCGGCCGCGCATGGGCGCAGCCCCGCCCCCGATCCGGCTCTGGCGCGTGCCATAATGCCTATCGGCCGCTGGGCCGAAATACGCCTTTGGGATGGGACCTTGTTCCCTGTTGGAGGGTCCCTGGGAATTTATAGGATTTATGCGTACCCGCATAATGCGGTTCCCGCCGCGAAGCGGGTCTTTATATAAGGAGAGTCAAAGATCATGAGAATAACACAAATTACCGCGTCCCTGGCGCGCACGGCCTTTACGGCGTTCGCCGGGGCGCTTCTGGCGTCGCAGCTGCCGGCTATGGCGGCCGGCGCCGCGGCGCCTGATTTCTCTTCCGGGAACGGGATAAACGTGCTGGGCGCCGCGTGGCTGCCCGGCAGCGAGCGGACCGTGGTGGTGGACATCGCAACTCCTCTGATCTCTCCGAAAGCCGTCAACGGCGGCGCGCACCAGGTGGTCATCACTCTCCCGGCCGGTTACGCCGACAAACCCGCGAAACGCTATCCGGTTCTCTATCTGCTCCATGGGGGTAACGGCGGAAGCGCCAGGACATGGACCGAGGGCGGCGGAGACGCCGAAGCCGTCACTAAGGATTTCGAGCTCATTACCGTGATGCCGGACGGCGGCAAGGTCGGGTGGTACACGGACTGGGTCGATGAGTCGGCCGGCGCGCAGAAGTGGGAGACCTTCCACACCAAGCAGCTCATAGCCTGGGTGGACGCGAACCTGCGGACGAACCCGGACAAGAAAGGCCGCGCTATCGCCGGACTTTCCATGGGCGGCTACGGCGCCCTCCACTACGCTTACCGGCATCCGGACCTGTTCTCATATGTCGGCAGTTTCTCCGGCGCGGCCGATCTTCAGGAACGGGGGACGCGGCTGGTGATATGGCAGCAGTCTATCGCCAACGGCATGCCGTCGGCGGGCGCGTTCGGACCGACCGAAGGCGGGAACTGGGACGGCCATAACCCGCTCAAGAACGCGGAGAAGTTCCGGGGTCTTCAGATAGCTATGTACGCCGGGTCCGGGCTGCACGATTTCGACATCCTGGAGCGGACCATGGGCCAGTCCACGTACAAGCTGCATATGGCCTTGAATGAAAAGGGCATTCAGAACACTTTCTGGATGTACGGCCGGCCCGGCGGCGCCACCGGCTGCGACGGCGGACATAATTTCGGCTGCTGGAACTTCACCCTGAGAGATATGCTGCCCAAGATGATGGCGGTACTATCGGCCGGCGAAGGGGCGCCCGCTTCGGCGGGCGGCACGCCGTGGTGGCATAATGTGCTCCCCTGGAAGGAGGGGCTGCCGGCCGAAGGGGCGGGCGATATGTCCGTGCAGGTGCCCGGGATATCTGTCGACTCAGGCGGCGCGGCGAGCGTGGATTGGGAGGGGAGAGGGAAGTAGGCCGCGCGATAACGGGGCTTGCGCCCTTGTCGGGATAGGCATAAAAAAAGACCCGCCCGCCGTATGGGGTGGGTCTTTTTTTATCGCCGCGAACCTAAGACTAAGACGCCTTGTTGCCGTGCTTCTATTTGCTTTTGCTGCAGCAACCGCCTTCTTCTTTCGCCTTGGGGAGCTGCACCGGGGCCCCGCCGCCGCTGGTCTGGTCCTCAATGCTGCTGGCCGGGGCCGGATTCTCTTTTGCGCCTACGGACAGACCCTTGCCGCCCACGGCCGTGGTGTCAGCTGACATTGAGATCGACATATAGCCTATGGTGACCAGGGTGAACGTGAAGGCAGCTATCCTGACCAGTTTGGTTTTCATAAGTAATGAACCTCCTACCCGTTTCGTAAAGATACTCTAGCAGAAAACACTTGATAAGTCAAGGCGGCGGCGCGCCGGCCCTTTACGGCTGAAAACCCGGTGTTTTTTTGGTACTATATTGACAGGAGAGCCGTCGCGGGCTCGGGGGAAGTCTTTACCTTAAGGAGAAGATAGATGAGAAAACTCGTGTTTGCTGTCGTATTGGCGGTGTCTGGCTCCGCCGTGTCCTACGGCGCGGAGTTCGACGGCCTGAACCTGAACCTGGGATCCCTGCCGCAGTTGTCCAACGCCCAGTCCAGGTCCATCAGCCCGGAGAGCCTGACCGGGGAAAAAGGGAAAGCCGGCATGGCCAAGTTGGGCGAGGGCGCGGCTTCCCACGCGGCCAGCGAGCTGGGACAGGGCTGGAAGGT
>JAKLEK010000146.1 GCA_022703115.1 Elusimicrobiota bacterium | reverse complement strand
TTAAGGCCGCGCACAGACGCGTTTTTTTCGGCCGGATGAAGTCTCTGATGGCGGAGCGGCGCCCGGGCCTGCGGTGGCGGGGCGGACATAAAGTGTTCGAACTGCTCCCTGAGAACGCCGCCCACAAAGGACACGCGCTGACCAGACTGGCCGGGAAGCTGGGTGGACCGTTATGCGTGGCCGTCGGCGACGACGTCACGGACGAGGATATGTTCGAAGCCGCAGCCGGCCGCGGAATAGCCATAAGGGTCGGTAGAAAGTCCGGGTCCAAAGCCGGATATTTCCTGCGCGGCCAGCCGGAAGTCCTGCGTCTGCTGCGGTTCATAGCCGATTCCAGGAGCTGGAATACTAACAGTCCGCTGAAAAAACCTGCTCAGATGTATTTTGAGCCGATTTTGAAGCCGAGCCGACGCAACGCGAGACGAGCATTCTCGGCTAGAGACTGTAAGTCGAGCGGAGCTAAGGCGCAGGCCAAAAACGGCCAAAAGACGCTGAAATAGGGTTTTTCAGCGGACTGCTAGGTGGAGAAGGGAGTTATGGAGCCATTCAAATTCTGCACGCGGCTGACGCTGACCCAGGTCACCGGCCTCAAGGCGTTCACCGTACCGGAACTGCTGGAAGGCATAAAGGGGGCGGACGACGCCGTCATCTATCATCACACTCACCGTTTCATCAAGCAATCACACCATCTGGTCCCGGAAGGAGCGAACGATTTCGCTTACTGGGTGACGAACACCGTCCAGGCCGACCGGCTGGGAGAAGAGCTGACCGCCATAGACATAGTCAGATATCCTTCCCTGGCCGATATCCGCGGCGCCTTCGTAGAGACGCTGGAACGGCATCTCGCGGAAAATCCCGGTCCCGCGCGCACCGTGGCCCCTGGGAGGGAATTCAACTTTATGCGCTCGATACGTTTTTCGCTGCCGACGGATTGCGCGGCAACGGATCACAGGACTTTCATAGAATGCCTGCGCAGGGTGAGCGTCTCCAGCCTGTATCTGCATGTTTTCGAGGCCCGCCTGCGCCCTCCTTACGGGGTCGACGACTTCTCCCACTGGTTCAGGACCAATTTCAACGACGAGACGGTCGGCCGGGAAATATCCCGGCTCGACCCATATTCATACACCCTGGAAGGCCTCCGTCAAAGGATAATCCGCATACTTGAAAAACGCCTCGAGGAGGTCTCCGGTGCCTAAGATCGAGGAATACGCGGCCGCCGCCGGCGCGAACGCGATAGATGAATTACGCGGCATCGCTTCCCGCCTTACAGGCAGGACCATCCTTAACGTCAACTCCACCGCGGTGGGAGGCGGGGTGGCCGAGATACTCAGCCGGATGGTGCCGATGATGACGGAACTGGGAATGAAGCCGCGCTGGGAGCTGGTAAAAGGCGGAGAGGATTTCTACGCGGTGACTAAAAAATTCCACAACGCGCTGCACGGGACGCCCCAGGAATTGACCGTCTCGGACTTGCAGCTTTATCGGGACACGATGCGGGCCAATCTGGAGGCCCTGGACCTGGACGCCGATATCGCGCTTATACACGACCCGCAGCCCGCCGGGCTCATTGACAGGAAGCCGCCGGGCGCCAAATGGATATGGCGCTGCCATATCGACCTGTCCAACCGTCAGACCGACGTCTGGGACTTTCTGCGCGGCTACGTTTCGCGCTACGACGCCGCCGTGATCTCCTCGCCGTCTTTCTCCCAGGACCTGCCGGTAAAGCAGTTCATGGTCCCGCCCTCCATAGACCCCCTGTCGGACAAGAACAGGGAGCTTTCTACTCAGGAGATATCGGATATACTGGACAGGCTGGGCATTCCTCTGGACAAGCCGCTTATCACGCAGGTCTCCCGGTTCGACCGCTTGAAAGACCCTATCGGGGTTATAAGCGCGTTCAGGAAGATACAGCCTTACGTAACGGCGCGCCTGCTGCTGGTGGGGGGAACGGCCGACGACGATCCGGAAGGGGCGCAGGTCCTGTCGGAAGTCAGGGCCGCGGCGGAAGGGAACCCCGATATTATCATCCTGTGCCTGCCGCCGACCAGCAACATGGAGATAAACGCCATCCAGCGGGCTTCGTCGCTTATACTGCAGAAATCCCTGAAGGAAGGCTTCGGCCTTACGGTCTCGGAGGCACTGTGGAAAGGGAAGCCGGTGATAGCGGGAGCGGTCGGGGGAATACCGTTGCAGATAACGCACAAATATTCCGGTATCCTCACGCGCACCGTTGACGGTACGGCATACTGGATGAAGCGTCTGCTCCACGAACCGGAATACGCGAAAAGGCTGGGGGAGAACGGCCGGGAGCATGTACGCGAGAATTTCCTGCTTACGCGCCATCTGCGCGATTACCTGCTGCTGGCGCTCCATCTTGAAAGCGGCCGGCGGGATTTCATACATCTTTAGATCGGCCTGGCAAGGAGACAAAAAATATGCGCATTTTCCGGAAGAAGACCTACACGGTATTCGAACTCGGGGTCCTGAAGACCTGCGTTTTGTGCGTGGGCTTGATGCTCGGAGCGTATTTTCCGCAACATGTGAAGAGGTTCCTCCTGCCGATAGCCGCCATCGCCGCGATCACATATCTTCGGGCGATGTATTTCTACTGGAGCGACAGATCCTGATACCAAAGTTGACCTTGGTCATGGGACTCGAGGGCAGACCCGGATAGGCCCTTTTTCAAGCGGCGGATAGGGCTTTGGCTTCTATACCGACATGGACGGAAAATCCTATCCTATCAGACGCGGGGATACGGTCATATCACCGCACAGGATGGCATTAATATAACACTATGAAGAGACTCACTATCTTAGCGGCGGCGTTCTGGATGGCGGGCGGCGCCAACGCGGCCGATTTCAACCGCCAGCTGGCGGTAACCGCAAAGGACCTGAAAGGTCCGGCCGCCACCGGCGCCGCGGTCGCGGCCCCGCCTGAACGGCGGAACGCGGCGGATACCGGCCGCGCGTATGAGCTGGTCTGCGTTCCTTTCGGAGACAGCCTTGGGGAGGTGGTCCTGAACTCGGAAAGCATGAGGGTCACGTATTCTTCCGGAAGGTCCGAAATCTATTTTTTCGATAAAGAAACTCCCTTCGTCATGGATACCCCGGCTTCGGTCTTTTTAGCGAAAAGCCGAGATTCGCAGAACTTCCTCGGGGTCTGGGACAAATCCGTTCTTTTCGGGATCACCGGCTACGGGCCCGGTCTGAACATCAGCGCCCACCTGGCTATGGGCGGCATGGTCTATCCCCTTACCTGCAGCCGCCGCTGGTGATACGGACCAAAACGGACATGCGCCGGGAAGCGGCGGGAACCACCTCGCCCCGGTACGAAGGGACCTTGATCGGGAGAAGAATATGAAGGCCAAGAATCTAGCCGTAATGTTCACCGACATAAAGGGGTTTACTGATAAGACCTCGCGGAAGTCGCGCGCCGAAATAAAGGAGATGCTGGCCCTCCATAACGAGCTGGTACTGCCGGTCATAACAAGGTTCAACGGCAGGCTGGTTAAAACGATAGGGGACGCGTTCCTGGTCACTTTCGAAAGCTCCACCGACGCCGTGCTCTGCGGAGTCGCGGTGCAGGATTCGCTGCTCGGTTTTAATAAGGACCGCAAGCATGATGACCGCATAGAAGTGCGTATCGCCATCAACGCCGGAGAGGTCTCTATCTCGGAAAGCGGTGATATTTTCGGCGACGCGGTCAATATCGCGTCGCGCATCGAGGGCATAGCCGAAGCAGGCGAGGTTTTTTTCACTGAAGCGGTCTATCTCTCCATGAACAAGAACGAGGTCCCTTCAAGCGAGATCGGATACCGCTGGTTCAAGGGGATACCCCATAAGATAAAGGTGTACAAGGTGGTAAAGGAGGATCCGGTGAAATCCCGCAGCGCCGCCGACGCCGGCACCGATGCGCCCTCGAGAGAGGAAGACCGGCCCGGGCGGGGCTCCGCCGCTGAACCTGGAACCGACGCGAACACGGACACAGGAGGGCTCGCCGGGAAGATCCTTAACGCTCTCCGCAAGGCGGGGATGCCTATGGACGTGGACATAGAAGAGGGGGCGGGAAAAAGCGTGCGGATAAAGGACGGAGAAATCCATGTCGTAAAGGACGGGAAAGAGATCCATATCGACAAGGACGGCATCCGGATCCGCCGCGAAGAGAAGAAATAGTTGTTCGACCGTTTTTTTAAGACAGCGGAATGAAGAAGGGCCCCCGTAAGCGACGGGGGCCCTTTCTTCGTACGGCAAACGGACCTTTACGCGCCCAGCGTGGCCACCATCACCGCCTTGATGGTATGCATCCGGTTCTCGGCCTGGTCGAAGGCGATGCAGGCGGGGGACTCGAACACTTCTTCCGTGACTTCGATGCCGTTCTTCAGCCCGAACTGCTCGGAGACCTGCTTCCCGACCTTAGTATCCGCGTTGTGGAACGCCGGCAGGCAGTGCATGAACTTCACCCGGGGGTTGCCGGACTTCTTCATGAGCTGGGGCGTGACCTGGTAGGGTTTGAGCAGCT
>JAKLEK010000145.1 GCA_022703115.1 Elusimicrobiota bacterium | reverse complement strand
TCGTCCATCCTGGACTCCGGGAGGGCGGCTATCTCTTCTTTCAGCCTGCCCAGCAGAGCTATCAATTCCGCCTTCCGCTCTCCTTCCACCGACCTTATACTGACTATCGCCGCCTCTATCCTGGACAATGTATCTTTCAGCATAAGCCTCCGTTGCGATCCCGGACTATTCTATAAATTTTCACCCTCCGGCGGGTCTTCCCGTCCGGGCGCGTTTTAATCCGGGCCGGTATTATGATACCTTATACGCATGCGGCCAAGAACGGCTGAACTCATCTGCGCGGGCTCGGAACTGCTGTCTTTCAAATCCAACAGCTACGTGCCGCTTTTCGCGGCCAGGCTGCGCGGGCTCGGTTTCCGGCTTTCCGGGGAACATACCGCCCCCGACGACCGCGACGCCATAGCGGCGCTCGCCGCCGGCGCCCTGAAGAGTTCCGACCTGGTCATCATCTGCGGGGGCCTTGGTCCGACGTTCGACGATCTGACCCGCCAGGGGGCCGCGAAAGCCCTGGGGCGCCGCCGGACCGTATCGGCCGCGGCCAGGCGCAAACTTCAGGACCGGTACGGCTCCGCAGGGCCGCTACCGCCGAACCTCAGTAACCAGTGCGTTATCGTAGAAGGGGCGGAACTGGTGGACAACGATAACGGTTCCGCTTTCGGAGAGGTCCTGACCGCCGGCGGAAAAATGCTGGTGCTCCTGCCCGGTCCCGAGAACGAGTGGGTCCCGATGTTCGATAAAAAATTAGAGGAACGCATCCGCGGGTTCTTCCGAACAAGGGCCGGAACGATGAGGACCGAGCGCCTTAAACTGGCGGGCCTCTGGGAACCCCAGGCGGAAAAGGCGCTCGAACCGGTCATGCGCAGGTTTCCGGGGACCGACTGCACCATATTGGCCGGCCCGTACACCGCCGAGTTCTCTTTCACCGTGCGGGAGAAGACCCCTGACGAGGCGGCGGCGCGCCTCCGCTCGATGCGGACGGCATGCAGGAAGGCCCTCGGCGCCTGTATTTACGGAAGCGGCGAAGAGACCCTGGCCGGAGCCCTGGGAGCGCTGCTGCTGCGCAAGCGGCGCACCTTGGCCCTGGCCGAGTCGTGCACCGGCGGAGCGGCGGCTGACGCCATAACCGAAATCCCGGGAAGTTCGGAATATTTCCTGGGCGGAATAACCGCCTATTCCAACGAGGCCAAGTTAAAGCTGCTGGGAGTCCCTTCCCGGATAATCGAGACGCACGGAGCGGTCTCCGGGGAATGCGCGGCGGCGATGGCCGAAGGCGCGGAACGCGCTTTCGGTTCGGACTACGCCGCCGCCGTGACCGGCATAGCCGGACCGGGCGGCGGCACCGCGGAAAAACCGGTAGGGCTGGTGTACTTCGCCGTCTCCGGAAGGGGCATGCGGACCCGGGTCTTCCGCCGTAATTTCCGCCACAGCCGCTCGTACGTCAAACGTTGCTCCGTCAATTTCATTTTGGATACCCTGCGAAAAATAATACAATAGCCGCGGGACTACACGGCGGATATGTCCCGGGACAAGGAGACGCTCTCATGCATAAGACCAAGATCCTGCTACTGACCGCGGGGTATACACTGGCTTTCGCCTATGCCGGCTGCAAGAAGGCCGACGTTCCGGAGGCCGACGGCTCTCCGGCGGTGGAAGCCACGGTACAGGCCGGAACGCCTTCCGGCTACGCCAGGAAAGAGACGTATTTCAAGCTTCCGGAACACAAGGGCGGAGAGGTGGACCTGTCCGCCTACGCCGGCAAACCGGTAATGCTGATGTTCTTTACCGAGGCCTGTCCGTACTGCAGGAAGGCCGCGCCGTTCATCGAACGCATGCACAAGGAGTTCGCGCCGAAAGGCCTGACCACGATCGGCATCTGCCTGGAGGACGCCTCTTCGGCCGCGGCCGGGTTCGCCCGGGATTTCCGGCTGACCTTCCCGGTGGCCTACAAAGGCCATGACACGGCGCGCAGATACCGCGCGCAGGGCGTACCTTTCATCTATCTGCTGTCGAAAGACCACTCCATACGCAATTTCTGGGCCGGATACGACGAACAGTTCGACGCCCCCATCCGGAAAGGGATCGAAGAGCTGCTGAAGTGACAGCGGGGCGGCAGCGGCCGTCCGCCCGGCTCCAGGGACCGCGTTAGATGGAACGAACATGTCCATAAAGATAGATAAAGGTTCCGTGCTCGTCCACCGCGTCTTCGACGTGGGGGGGGAGATCGCGCTCGGCAGGGCGGAAACCCTCCTGAGCGAGCTATCCCGCAGTTTCCGCCTCAAGCTCGAGACCGATACGCGCAAAGCCATCATAATCAAGGACGCTCCGCTCAAGGTCGAATTGGGCGAAAAGCGCCTCTCCCTGAACGGCACGGAATTCACGGTCGGCCTGTTCGCGCGCCTGTGGGATTACGGGGTGATATCCGTGACCCTGGAATTCCAGATACCTCCGGGGACCCGATGGGAGGACCTCATACGGATAGCCGGAGATATAGAATCATCGGAAGACATAGACCTGGCGGCGGCCGCCGCGAAGAACGACCTGAAAAAGCAGATAATGTCCGCCATAAAGCGCCCCACGGAGTGGAACGTTTCCGAAGACTACGTGACCTACCTGGTGGAGAAGGTCCAGGGAATAAGCGATCCGCGGGAACTCCTGGATAAAGCCGATATCGCGGCGCTAATACTCGCCGAAGCGCGCGAACCGCTTTCGTCCATGTCCAGGGACCTCATCACCGAGAACGTGCTCCAGTACTCCGGCAACGACCTGGCGGTGATAGACTGGAATTCCGCGCTGCTGATAGAACCGGACGGACAAAGGGACGTGGCCGACGTGATAGAATTCTCCCTGACCCACCTTCTGGAGCTGCGCTATTACGACGACATGCTGAACATCAAGCTCGACGAGCTTTACGACACTATCGAGCAGAAAAAAGAGGGCATCCTCAACATCTTCAAGAACTTCTACGCGGACATAGCCGAGGAATCCAGCTCCAAGTACATAGAATTCTCGGAATTCCTGGGCAGGATAGAGAACTCGCTGAAGACCGTGGGCGACCCCTACCTGGCCACGGTGTTCAGGTCCAGCGCCGAACAGTTCCGTTTCGAGGACTGGCGCCGCAGCATTTCCAGGAAAATGAAGACGCTGGCGGACATCACTCAGATACTGCAGGGGGAAGTGAACACCAAACGCAGCCACTGGCTGGAGATCATAATCATAGCACTGATAGCGGTGGAACTGATCCCGCTCCTGGCCGTACCCTTGCGAAGCCTGATCCCGGGTCCGCTCCTCAGGCTATTCGGCGGATAGCCATTCCCGCCGCTCAGCAGTACAGGAACTCGTCCACCAGCTTCTTTATCTCCTCTTCCTTGCCGTAAAGCCGCTCGCTCAGGTTGTGGTCGTCGTAGGACTTGAGCCGCCTGATAACCCCATCGATGACGGCCGGAGGGAAAACGCCTTTAGCCTCGTATACGGCGCGCGCCTTCGCCAGCTCGGCCGCGGAGTCATGGCAGGAGGAAGGCAGGCTCGGCATGCTTTCGCGCAGGCCCTTCTGCTCCTTGCCGGCGATGTTCTTGTCCACGAAAAAACGCCTCGCGTATTCCAGAGGATTCTTCATCTCGAAGCCGCTCCGCGCCGCCGCGCACAAACCGGCGAGGAAAAGGTGTATATTGGCCGAACCGTCGGCGGAGCGGAATTCCACGGTCTGGCACGGTTCCACCTCCGCGGCGCCGGCCGCCGCCAGCGGATTGGCGCTGCGTATCATGGCCCCGGCGTCCAGCCAGCCAAGCGGGACCCTTATAAGGGCCGAGCGGTTCCGGTACCCCCAGCATACGCTGATGGGCGCCTCTTGATGGGGCACAAGCCTGAAATAGGAGGTAGGCACCGTGTTCCCGAAGGCGGTCAGGGCCTTGGCCTGCGAGAGGAACCCGGCGATCAGCTTCCTCGCGGGAGCCGAGAGGTCCCCCTTGTCCAGCATGACGTTCGCGCCGTTCTTCATCAGCGCCGTATGGAAATGAAGGCCGGACCCCGCGTGCCCTATGGATATTTTGGGCGCGAAAGAAATAGCGACGCCGTACTTGTTGCCCATGCAGCTCAGGATCCATTTCGCCAGGGCGAGCTGGTCGGCCGCGGAGCCGGCCGGGCCGGTCAGGAACTCTATCTCCTGCTGGCTCATCTCCAGCTCTTCGGTGCGGATGAAGCCGACCTCCGAATGACCGTACTTTATCCTGCCGCCCGCTTCGGCGATCGCGTTCATAGCCTCCACCCGCAGGTTCTCCCATTTGGCGAAAGGCGTGGTCTCATGATATCCCTGCTGGGCGCCCATGGGATAGAGCGGGTTCCTGGGAGCGATGATGTAGTACTCGAGCTCGCCCAAAGCGTGCAGTTCGAAACCGGAGGTCTTACGGAACTCTTCTTCCGACCTGCGCAGTATCTCGGCCGGGGAACTGGCGAAAGGCTTTCCGGCCGGGGTGTAGAAGGAGCAGAGAAGGTCCATGGCCGGGATCTCGGAGAACGGGTTGATGAAGGCGGTCCTGTAGCGGGGAACCACGTAGAGGTCGCTGGAAGAGGGATCGATGTTCTTGAACAGGCTGGAACC
>JAKLEK010000144.1 GCA_022703115.1 Elusimicrobiota bacterium | reverse complement strand
AAATATCCTAGAATTTTAACATATTGGCGCGGTTCCGGGCGTGAGCCGGGCGCCGCGATAGATGGGCGGGTGGCGGAACTGGCAGACGCGCACGGCTCAGGACCGTGTGGCCGAAAGGCCTTATGGGTTCAAGTCCCTTCTCGCCCATTCTTTTTTACTTAAAAGTCCGTTCCTGTAAAGGAATGGACTTTTTTTGTATAAAAGGGACTTGAAGCCGACACCGGCGCATCCGGTGGATGAAAAGGCCGCCTAGCGGCCGACAGCCGGTGCGGCTGGCTTCGGCGGAGGGCGCGGGAGCGCCCGGGGGAGAAGAAGTCCCTTCTCGCCCATTCTTTTTTCGTAATTGTTGTTGATGATGCATCAAGGCCTGTTCCCTTACACGGAATGGGCTTTTGTGTCCCGGGGTAAAACTTAACAGCGGCGTAGTCCACCCGACCCATTTCTTTTTCGTGATTGTTAAATACGGGGACACAATACTTAATTAACCGAATTAAGTATTGTGTCCCCGTATTACGTTATTCATTAATATAGATACATCATAAGCCCGCTCCGCGAAAGGGAACGGGCTTTTGTATCCCTGCAAGGGGTAATTTCCTCTGTTCTGTCGGTTCTTCCTCCTCCTATTTTTAGCCGTCTTTTACGGCTTGACAAGGCTAAGGGGGGTAAGCTAGACTATGGCCGGGTAGGAGTACCGGTCCGGGCGATTATATTTATTATTATCCCGCTCAAGGCCCTTCCCTTAGTTATATTAAGCAGGAGGCTGTTAATGAAAATGACTCGTAAGGGTTTCACTCTGATCGAGCTGATGATCGTTGTGGCCATCATCGGTATTCTTGCCGCGATAGCCATTCCGAAATTCGCCGATCTGATCAACAAGTCGAAGGAAGGCGCGACCAAGGGCGGTCTCTCCTCCATCAGGAGCTCGCTCCAGGTGTACTACGGGGACAACGAAGGCAAGTTCCCCACCAGCGACGACGCCAATGACGCGACCCACACCAAGTCGCTGTACTGCCTGGTCCAGAACTCCAAATACCTGAGCGCCCTGCCTGTCGCGAAGGTCCCGGGGACCGGCGTTACCGACTCCGCTGACGTAGTCGCCGAGATCGTGGACGCCGCGGCCGAACCCGACAATGCCGGCGGCTGGTTCTACTACGACGATTCCACCAACAACGTTACCTGGGGCAACGTCGTGGTCAACGTCACCAAGGAAGACATCAAGAACGCCTATCTCACCACTACCAGTGAGCCGGGCCATGTCTACACCGCTTGGAGCACGTTCTAACAGCGGTTTATCCGTCATTCGGATAATGAACCCAGCCCCTCCCGCGAGGGGCTGGGCGCTTTAAGGCCCTATGCACTTAGCAGTTCCAGCCTTCGTTCTCCTGATAGGACTTGCGCTCGGCAGTTTCCTGAACGTATGTATCTCGCGGCTGCCGCAGGGGTTGTCCATCGTCAGGCCGCGGTCCCGCTGTCCAGGGTGCCTGGCTCCTATAAGTTTTTACGATAATATCCCGGTCCTCAGCTTTATCCTGCTCAGGGGGCGTTGCCGTCACTGTTCCGCCGGCATCTCCTGGCGATATCCCGCGGTCGAACTGTTCACCGGCGCGGCGGCCCTTGCGCTCTTCCTGAAGTGGGGGGGACAGCCGCTGTGGGCGGCGGCGGCGCTGGCAGCCTCTTGTCTGCTGATAGCGGCGGCCGTAATGGACCTGGAGACCATGACCATATCCGACGTCTTCTCCGTCGGTCTCGCCGCGGTCGGCCTTCTGTCCAGTCCGGTCAATCCGTATTTCTCGGGGGCCGTTTGGGAGCGCCTCCTGAGTTCAGTCGGAGGCGCCGTGTTCGGGGCTTTCATCGTGTGGGTGATGTCCCTGCTGGGCAGGAAGATATACGGCAAAGAGGCGGTCGGTGAAGGGGATATTCTCCTGCTGGCCGGGATAGGAGCGCTTACCGGATGGGAGGGCGCCGTGTCCGCGCTCATAATGGCTTCTTTCTTCGGTTCGCTTTACGGCTTGGTCCTGATGGCGGCAAAAAGGGTTAAGCGGCTCGACCCGGTGCCTTTCGGTCCGTTCCTGTCGTTGGGGGCCTTGATCAATCTGTACAGCCTCGTAACCGTGCGAGACTTTTTCATAAGCGTTCCCTGATATAGAAGATATGAGAAGGGCCGGCTATTCTGCCTTCGCGGCGTTCCTCTTTTATAATTTCATCCTGTCTCTTGTCATCGGGGCCGGGTACCTCCGGTTCGCGGATGCGCATCCGGCCAGCATATTCTTTTCCTTGATCGCCTGCGTTTCCAATACGTTCACGCTCTATATACCGTTGGGCGCGGTGTCGCTGGTCCCATATCTGGCATCCGCCGGCGCCCTAGTGTTCGTGCCGGTGTTCGGTTTCGCGCAATTCGCGCTGGCGCTCGATCTGATGATATACACGGTCTTCCGGCTGCATATTAATTCCATGGTGATAAATCTTCTGATCACTCCCGGAGGCATAGAGACCCTTGGCATAGGTCCGGAGACAGGGGCTCTGCTCGCCGCCATCGCGGCCGTCCTGGCCGGACTGGAAGTATGGATTTACAGGGCCGCTGTGCGTCCGTCCCCGGTCGATAATGCTGAACCCGTGAAGCGGGGAAGGTGGAAACTGGTTCTTGCCGCGCTTCTGGCGATCACGCTGATTGAAAAATCGATGTGCCTAGCGGGCGCCTATTATGATAACCCTCATGTGACCGGAAATTTCGGGCTCTTCCCTATGTACAGGACGCTCAATGCCGGCATAGTGCGCGCATGGGACGGAGGGGGAAGGGGCCGCCCCTGGCGGGGACCGGCGGCCGACGCGCATAACAGGGCCTCCAGGCTTTCCTATCCCGCGCGGACGATCGACGTCCATCGCCCCGAAAAGCCGCTCAATATCCTGGTCATAGTGCTGGAAGCGTTCCGAACGGACGCGCTGAACGCAGAGGTGACGCCCAACCTGCTGGCTTTTGCGAAAAAAGCCACGCTTTTCGACCGTCACTACAGCGGCGGCAACTCTACCAGGTTCGGCATATTTTCGATCTTTTACGGAATGTACGGGAACTACTGGTTCCCTCTCCTTGAGGCGCGGCGCGCTCCGGTCCTCATGGATGTCCTCAGGCGACAGGGGTATGAGGTCCAGGTGTATTCCGCTTCCGCGCTCAGCTATCCTGAATTCAGGAAGACCTGTTTCGCAGGTGTGGCGCGGGAGAACGTTCATGACGATTTCATTCCGACGGGAGCGAATCGGGCTATCCGTGATGAGTTCATCGCATTTCTTGGGCGGCGGGATGCCGTTCGCGCGGCGGACAAGTTATCGGGGGAGGCCGGCCCCGCCCCGTACTTCGCGTTCCTGTTCTTTGACGCTTCTCACAGCTACACTTCGCCCGGAGAATTCCGCAAGTTCCAGCCGGCCTACAGGGACGGAAGCCTTAATTATCTGGCCCTGGGGCCCTCCGACCGCACTGCCCTGTTCAACCGGTACAGGAACGCTGTGTTTTTCGAGGATTCTCTCGTGGGGGATATCTTGAGCGTCCTTGAGCGCCGGGGCGGCCTTAAGGATACGGTCGTGCTTGTTACGGGGGACCATGGCGAGTCATTTTTCGAACATGGATATCTAGGACATAACCGCGGGTATAGCGAAGAAGAGATAAAGGTCCCCTTGATGTTTTATCTGCCGGACCGGCGGCCCGGCGTCGTATCCGCGCCCACCAGCCATATGGATATTGCTCCAACTTTGATGAGACTTGCCGGGGCGCGGAATCCTCCGGAGGATTACTCCGGAGGGACGGATCTTTTCGCGCCGGCGGCGCGTTCTTTTATTCCGGCTTTTTCCTGGGATACCGCGGCGCTCATACGGGACGGTCATGTGGTGGTGATGCCGTCCGATATCGCTCAGGGTGGGGTATGCGTATTCGGCCGGGGCTATGAAAAGATTCAGGAAAAGAGCGCCGTACTTCCCTTCATTCCCTGCCTGCGTGAGTTCCGAAGAGAAGCGACCAGGTTCTATAAATAAACGCGGCCGGTTTAAAAAGAACAAGATCCCGCGTGAGCGGGATCTTGTTTCATGGCCTGCGGATGCCATGTCGGCTTGTCGATAGTAAAAAAACGGAGAGGGTGGGATTCTTCCTCCCCCAGGCGCTCCCGCGCCTTCCTCCGGAACCGGCCGCCTGCGCTGACGCTTCGCTTTTCACCCACCGGGTGCGCTGCGCTGTGCGCGTGCCGTATTAAGAGCTATGCTCTTCAGACGGCCGCAGGTCGGCTTCGAATCCCACCCTCTCCTCACGGCTGGTTGGAGAGAATGGGGTTTTTCAGTAAACTTGAGCTTTCGGTGGAATAATAGTCTTGGTAAAAAGTTCGGAGAGGGTGGGATTCCCCAAAACTCCGCGACCGCTGAGACGCGGGTTTTGGGCCGGCCCTCGCTGGCTCGCGGAGCTCGCCAACGCTCCGGGCTTCGAATCCCGCACGCGCGACAAGCAGTTGTCGCGCTCCTCTCCTCAGCTTTGAAAAGCAAAAAGCTTCGGAGAGGGTGGGATTCTTCCTCCCCCAGGCGCTCCCGCGCCTTCCTCCGGAACCGGCCGCCTGCGCTGACGCTTCG
>JAKLEK010000143.1:763-4611 GCA_022703115.1 Elusimicrobiota bacterium | reverse complement strand
GACTGGGCTATCGAAGGTTTGCTGCGGACACTGGGCTCGTGGAGCGAGGGAAGCGAAAAGGCGGCTTGGATGACAGGACCCCGAACCCATGGCCCATTACGGGCCTGCGGACCCTGCTAAGGATTACTTTTATTCCGGATAAGCCGCTGGACGCTTCGGGGAAGCAGGGCCTGATGGGCGGAGATCTTATGGATAAACTTATCGTTACCGGCGCGAAAGCGCACAACCTCAGGAACATCACCGTTACGCTGCCGAAGAACAAACTGGTGGTGATAACGGGCGTGTCGGGCTCCGGCAAGTCCAGCCTCGCCTTCGACACTATTTACGCCGAAGGCCAGCGCCGCTACGTCGAAAGCCTCTCGGCCTACGCCCGCCAGTTCCTGGAGCAGATGGACAAACCCGACGTCGAATCCATAGAGGGCCTCTCCCCCGCCATAGCCATACAGCAGCACTCCCCCTCCCGCAACCCCCGCTCCACCGTTGGCACCGTCACCGAAATATACGACTACCTCCGCCTCATGTTCGCAAGGATCGGCTCTCCCTTCTGCCCAACCTGCGGCCGCCACGTCAAAGCCTGGTCGGCTCAGGGTATGGTCTCCGACATCATCGCTAAATACCAGGGCCGCAAGCTCAAGGTCCTCTCCCCTTTGATAAGGGGCCGCATAGGCACCTATGAGGACCTCTTCACCCGCCTGAAACGGAACGGCTTCGCGCGCGTCCGCGTGGACGGGAAAGTCTACGGCCTCGACTCGGTCCCCGCTCTGGACCGTTACGTTAAACACACCATAGAGCTGCTGGTGGACGAACTCACTCCTTCAGCCGGGGAAAAAGAACGCCTCACCGAGGCCGTGGAACTGGCCCTAGCCCAGAGCCGCGGCCTGGCTGCCGTGGAAGCCGCCGGCTCAGAACCGGCCCTCTACAGCGCCAAGAACGCCTGTCCCGAATGCGGCGTCGGCTTTCCGGAACTCGAGCCGCGCCTTTTCTCTTTCAATTCCCCCTTCGGCGCCTGCCCGGAATGCGCCGGCCTGGGCGTGAAGATCGAGATAGACGAGGACCTGGTGGTCCCCGACAAGAGCAGGTCCCTCGACTCCGGCGCGATCGACGCCTGGGCCAACCCGGTCACCACGCGCACCAACCGCTGGAAGAACTCCTGGTCCGGCTATTATATGGACATGCTGCTGAAAGCCGCGCGCCGCAATTCCATCCCCCTGGACGCGCCCTGGAAATCTCTCCCCAAGCGGGCGCGCGACATAATACTGCACGGCGACCCGTCCGGAGAGTTCGAAGGCGTCATCACCAACCTGAAGCGCAGGTACGCGGAAACCGAATCCGACTTCGTCAAGGAAGAGGTCTACCGCAAGTTCATGCACGAGATAGTCTGCTCCTCATGCAAAGGCCGGCGTCTGAAGCCGGAAGGCCTTTCCGTACTGGTCGGCGGCAGGAATATAATGCAGCTCTCCGGCCTTTCCATCTCCGGCCTCCTGGACTTCATGTCCGCCCTCAAGCTGGGCGCCAAGGAGCAGGCCATCGCCCGCCTGATACTGAAGGAAATAAATTCCCGTCTAGCCTTCCTGAACAACGTCGGCCTGGGCTACATCTCGCTGGAACGGCGTTCGGAAACCCTTTCCGGCGGCGAGGCGCAGCGTATCCAGCTGGCCACCCAGATAGGCAGCGGCCTGACCGGCGTGCTTTACGTGCTGGACGAACCGACCATAGGCCTCCACCAGCGGGACAACGCCAGGCTTATAAACACCCTGAAGTCGCTCCGCGACCTGGGCAATACACTGCTGGTCGTCGAGCACGACGAAGCCGTCATAAGGAACGCCGACCACATAGTGGACCTGGGCCCGGGCGCCGGACAGGACGGCGGGCGCATAACCGCCGCCGGGGACCTCCCCGCCATACTCGCGGACCAGAATTCGATAACCGGCGCCTTCCTGCGCGGAGACAAGCGCGTGGCCGCGGCCCGGGCGCCGGCGCGCAAGCCCAAGGCCTGGCTCGAGTTCACAGGAGCCGAACAGTTCAATCTGAAGAAGATCGACGTCAAAGTTCCGCTTGGCACGTTCGTCTCCCTTTGCGGCGTCTCCGGGTCCGGGAAATCCACGCTTCTCTACGAGATAATCTACAAGGCGATGGCCCGGAAACTGCATAATTCCAAAGAGACCCCCGGAAAGTTCAGGAGCATGCGGGGCGCGGAAAACATAGACAAGGTCATAATCGTGGACCAGTCGCCCATAGGGCGGACCCCTCGTTCTAATCCGGCTACCTATACCGGGGTCTTCGACCATATCCGGGACATCTTCTCGCGGATGCCGGAAGCCAAACGGCGCGGCTACGAGCCCGGGAGATTTTCTTTCAACGTCAAAGGAGGACGCTGCGAATCCTGCCAAGGCGACGGCACCATCAAGATACAGATGCAGTTCCTACCGGACGTCTACGTCAAATGCGAGGAATGCCACGGCCGGCGCTTCAACGAGGACACGCTCGAGGTCAGGTTCAAAGGGAAGAACGTGGCCGAGGTGCTGGACATGTCCGCCGACGAGGCCTACGGCCATTTTTCGGAGATACCGCAGATCGCCCGGATGCTTTCGACCATGCGCGAAGTGGGGCTCGGCTACATAAAATTGGGGCAGAGCGCCACCACGCTATCCGGCGGCGAGGCCCAGCGCCTGAAACTGGCGGAACAGCTGGCGCGGCGCCAGACCGGCCGGACCCTTTTCATCCTGGACGAGCCGACCACCGGCCTCCACTTCGCCGACGTGGAAAAGCTGCTGAAGGTCCTGCGTCGCCTGTCGGACCAGGGCAATACGGTGCTGGTGATCGAGCACAACCTGGACGTGGTCGCGTCCTCGGACTGGATAATAGAGCTGGGCCCTGAAGGAGGCGACGCCGGCGGCAAGGTGGTCTACGCCGGGGAAACGGCCGGCATCGTAAAGGCCGCCGCTTCCCACACCGGACGTTACCTCAAGGAACACCTGGAAGCCGGCAGGAAACTTTTCCGCGAACCGGCCGGCGGACGGTAGAACGGAAAAGCCCCCCGGCCCCTATCGCCCGGGCGTGAACTTCTTGAATTCCACGGGTTTGAAGTCGTAGGAAGCGGAAGCCGGCGCCTCGTATCCGCCTTCAGGCCCGCTCCCGCGGTAGCCGGCCAGCCAGGCCGACCATTTCGTCCCGAGGTCGCCGGCGCCGCCGATCCGGTAAGATTCCCAAAGCGCCGTATCCAGGGTTTTCCCCGCGCGCAGGAGCGAGCAGAAGTTCATGAACTGTATCCGCTTGCCGGGGCGGAAAAGGTAGGACACGGTGCCGAAGGCCTGCAGGTACCAGTAGCTGATGCGCGCGTCCGAATCCATGGAGGACGGATCTCCGCCGAAGAAATCGGCCGGCGGCAGGAAACTTCCCGTCTCTCCGTACTTCAGCGCCAGGCTCCAAGGCCCGCCGCCTTCGTAGGACAGGTCCTCCAGCATAACGGCGAGGCCTTCGTTCAGCCAGGTCGGCGGGTATTTCAGCATCTCCCCGAAATAGCTCTCGAAGTAAAGGTGCGACAGCTCGTGCGCTATGACGGAGCGCAGCCTCGGCATGTCGCCGGTGTCATAGACAACTATAGTCCTTGTAGCCGAGAAGGCCAGGCCCTTGGACCAAGGTGGAGGCTTGAATTCCCCTCCCAAATAGGAATCTTTTCCGCCGTATATATAAACCCTGGTCTTTTCCCTGGCCATCCATGGCGCGAACATGGCCGCGCTCAGTCGCAATTTCCCATACAGGCGCTCCAGTTCCAATTCCACCGACTGCGGCGCCCAGGAAGATTCGTGATATATCTCGAAATGCGGGGAGGTCTTAAGGCGCCAGCC
>JAKLEK010000143.1:0-753 GCA_022703115.1 Elusimicrobiota bacterium | reverse complement strand
TCCAATTCCACCGACTGCGGCGCCCAGGAAGATTCGTGATATATCTCGAAATGCGGGGAGGTCTTAAGGCGCCAGCCGGCGGCAGCGGGCGCCGGTCCCTCAGCCGCGGAAACGCCGAAAAAAAAGCACGCGACGCAAGCGGCCAGGAAGAACCGGGTATAGCGGGGCATCAGGTTACATAGTCTAGCAGACGGGGGCGGGGCTTTCAAGCCTGCGGCGGGGGGCTGGCGAAAAATCGGTTTATCACGTATACTATATTATATTGTTGATTCGGTAGAGGCCGTTGCAGAATGTTGAAAGCGGTCCCTTGGGGAGAGATGGAAGCGGGAGGGATTATGACCTCTATACCTGCCCGGTGGCCGACGTCCTTGATAAACACCGCCTGCCTGCTTCTCGTTATGGGCCTCGCCTGCCTTTCCCCGAGGCTCCTGCCCGCTGAAGACATGACCATGACCACGTATTACCCGGCGCCCTACGGCGGCTACAACAGCATCCTCACCACCGGGGACACGTTCCTGGCCCGGGACGGCGGCAATGTCGGCATCGGGACCAACAGTCCGAGCACCAAATTACATGTAAACGGCAACACCCAGATAAACGGAAACGCGACCGTGGCGAACGACATCCGCGGCGGAAGGGTATATGCAAACGGCCTGCCCGTAGTAACGTCCATTTCATGTTCCGGATCCAACGTTACCTGCTCCGGTTCGGTTTCTCCGACAGGCCACCTCACCCTGGTGATAAATGCGCAGC
>JAKLEK010000142.1 GCA_022703115.1 Elusimicrobiota bacterium | reverse complement strand
GATCTCCACTCCTACTGTCGTGGGGCGGGTGACCGCCGTGGCCGCCGAACCGTACAATCTGCTCTACAGGCTGAGCAAAGAAGCGGACGTTACCATAAAGATCTTTCCTACCACCCTGGACCACTGGTGGCAGTGGTCGGCTACCGAAGGCAGCTGGATCAACCCGATAAGGACCCTGGTCAACAAGGTGCCGCGCACCGGGGAAGGCGGGCCCGGGGGCACGCTTACCAACGGCGATTTCTGGGACGGCCGGGACGACAACGGCAACTTGGTCTCCTCCGGTGTATACGTCGCCTTCATAAACGCCGAGGCCCGGGACTACTTCGGCCTGGACATGGCTTACGGCAGCACCGCCTATTTCGCGGTAGACCCGCTCCAGATAACCGACGTGGGGACCAAGCCTTTGGGCTCGACCTCCACCGACCAGGCGGTCATAAGCTATCTGCTGACCGAGCCGGCCAAGGTGCACGTGGGGATCTATTCCCCGGGCACGACCTTCCTGGACACCAACGTTTCTCCGCCGGTCGTGGCCAGCGGCGGTCTTATCAGGCTGATAAGCGAGCAGAAGGAGCGCCGGGTCCAGACCTCGACCGTCTGGGACGGGCGGGACAGTTCGGGCAACATCATGCCGGACGGCGACTACGTATACGCGATCTGGGCCGAACTACCCTCGGACGCGGTGGGCGGCGGGGTGATATGGACGCAGAAGACCATGACCGGGATAATACCGGTGGCGCGAGGCCTGGTGGTCAGCCTTATCTCTCCCTCTTCCACGGTCATCGGTTCCTCTCCCACGGCTTCGGAGCTTGCTCCGTTCTATTTCCGTTACGTTCCGGAGCGCAGCGCGCTTTTCACCATGAACATCCTGCCCCGCGGCAGCGTGACGCCGGTGCGGCATCTTTCCTTCGCGCAGGCGAGGGTCGGCGGGACCATGGTGCGGGAGGAGTGGGACGGCCGCAAGGACGACGGCACCTACGTCTCCAGCGGAGTGTACGTGGCGGAACTGATAGCCAGGGACGAACTCACCGCCGGCGGCGTTTCCACCACCTCGGTGCAGTTCTCGGTCAACATGTTCCGCATAGTGGACGTGTTCACCAGGCCGCTGCTGGGAGGGACTTCGGATATGGCCAGCCTCGGCTACGAGCTCTCCATGCCCATGTACGTCAATTTCCGCGTATATGAGCCCGGCAAGACGGTCAACCCCTCGCTGAGCGACTGGGCGACCAACGCGGCTTCCCTGGGGACTCCGCTCTACAGCATTTCCGGCATGCGTCCCGGGCGGGCCCGGATATCCGAATTCTGGGACGGGCGGCTTGAGGACGGTACCCTCGCCGCAGACGGCAGGTATCCGTTCACTCTCACCGCCTGCACCAGCACCGATACGGCCAACAGCATCTGCGCGATGGACCAGGTGTACGGCCATCTGGACGTGGCGCGGGGACAGATAATCTTCCTGGCCTTCGACGTCATACCGAACGTGCCGACCCTCTATAATTCCTCAAGTCCGGTCACCCTGCCGCCCTACGAGATCGATTACATGCTGAGCCGCCAGGCCATGGTGAAGGTGGAGGTCCTTGACTCGGACAGGAACGTCGTGGCCACGGTGATACCCGCCAGGGCCGGCGAGACGACCGAATACCGGGAGGGGAACATCCTGTACAAGGAGTTCTGGGACGGGAGATACACCGATCCGGTCACCAGGCTTCCTGGCGACTTCGTGAGACCCGGGCCCTACGACATAAGGGTCGTGGCCCAGGACGTCGGGACCACCCAGCTGTTCGCCGGCACTACGGTGCAGCAGACGCTGGAGGTCAACCCGCTGCGCATTTT
Source organism: Elusimicrobiota bacterium (assembly GCA_022703115.1). Lineage (GTDB taxonomy): Bacteria > Elusimicrobiota > Elusimicrobia > Elusimicrobiales > UBA9959 > YA12-FULL-51-18. The sequence continues at coordinate 2,813 of JAKLEK010000142.1, read as the reverse complement.
CGACGTGGCTATAACCCCGCTGACCAGGGAGTCCCAGTCGGCGGTGATCTCCTATCAGGTCTCCGAACCCATGTCCGTGGTCACCAAGATCTACCGGCCCGGGACCTCTCTGTCCAGCACCTGCTCCAATCTGAGCTCCACGAGGGACGGCTGCGCGGCCAGCCTCGTAAAGCTGTTCGCCGGGGTAAGGCCGGCCAGGACGCAGATATTCGAGACCTGGGACGGCACCGACCGGACGCTTTCCAAAGTGCCGGACGGGAACTACGTGTTCAGGATCTACGGCACCACCAGCACCGAGAAGGTGAGCATGCTGACCGGACAGCTCGGCGAGACCGCGGTGGAGGTGGACGACATCATAGTCTCCAACCTGCCGGTGGTGAACGGGCCCGGGGGGGACGACGCGCAGCTGAAACAGGACACTTTCTTCGCCCCCAACCCGTATACCGGCACCGGCGGCTGGTTCCAGCTCCCGATCTACAGCACGTCGGAGGTCAGCATCAAGATATACAACCTAGCCGGCGACCTGGTCTATACCTGGGCCGAGACCCTGGAGGGCGGGCAGATCAAGAAGCATTACTGGCCCAAGGTCAACACGGCCGGCAACGAGGTGAAGCAGGGCGTCTATTTCGCCGTTGTCCGGTACGAGGGCCGGGACGGCGGAAGAGGGGAACTGCAGGTGGTGAAGAAGATACTTATCCCCTGACCGGGGCGTCCGCGCGCTGGAACAGGAAGGAAATATGAAAAAAGAAAATTTGCTCCTCACGCTCTTGTGTATATTCCCGGCGCTGTGTCCGCCCATGTCCTATTGCGCGGACCCGGGGGCCGGTACCGCCGGCGGCGTGTTCATGAAGATACCTACTGGCAGCCCGAGGGCGCAGGCTTTGGGTAACTGCGGCGTTTCCCTGGTGGAGGGGACCGAGGCCATCACCATAAATCCCGCCGGGGTCGCGGCATCGCAGATGCGCGAGGCCGCTTTCGCGCATATGAGCTGGTTCCAGGATTACGGCGGCCAGTATTTCGCATACGTGCATCCGGTCGGGCAGTCGGTTATAGGCATGAACTACGCGGCCTACAGCATAGAGGGGTTCGACGCCAGGGACTCCGAGGGCATCCCGCAGTACAGCCAGGACATCCGGGTCAGCCACAGGTACGCCGCGCTTTCCTTCGCCAAGGGGTTCTTCATGGAACGCCTGCTCCTGGGCGTGAGCGCCAAGGGGGTATGGGAGGACAACTACGTTACGAAATACCGCAGCATGGTCTTCGACGGAGGCGTGGCGCTCAAGCCTTTCAGGAAACTCTCCCTCGGTCATTCCTTCGCCAACTCCTTCACCAAGCATCGCCAGGTGGTGACCATATCCAGGACCGGCGGCGCATTCGCGTTCAACCCGTTCCTTACGACGCTCCTGGAGTACAAGAAATACTCCGACCGCAAGGGCGGGTTCGGCGGGGGCGTGGAGTTCAATCTGCCGGAAGAGATGCTGCAGGTGGGCCGGGTCAGCATCCGTACCGGCTACGTCCAGTTCTCCGGCGGCGAGAAGTACGGCAGGAACTACGACGATAAAACGCTGGATACGTTCGGGCTCAACACGGTCTCCTCTTCCGGCTGGACCTTCGGTATCGGGCTGTTCACGGCCCAGGCTATGGGCTTCGGCATGTCCCTGGACTACACTCTGGTCCCTTACGGCGCCCTTGGAAAGGCCAGCCAGTTCATGATAAAAGCGCAGTTCTAGGGAACGCGCCTTAAAAAATAATATAATTCAATGGAAGGAGACCGGGACGCGAAGTGAAGAGAATGATCCTCAGGGCGCCGTTCGCGGCGCGGCGGGCCCAGACCGCCGTGGAGTACCTGCTGGTCACGGTGGCGCTCACCGTGGCCTTTTCCGTCTCCTACAGGGTGCTTCAGTGGTACCTGACCGCGCAGTTCAAGAGCGGGGGGCTGGTCATCCTCAGGATGTACAAGGAGTTCCCCTGGTAGTAAAATAGTATAATCGGATTTGCGGTGAAGCTGATACACAGGAGGACCAGTATAATGAACATCTTGCTCCACGCCTTCGCCCGGGCGACCAATGGGCTAAAGAACAGGAAAGGCCAGAATACCGTGGAATATCTGCTGATGCTGTCCGTGGTCGTCGGCGTGGTCCTTATCGCCGGAATGGCGATCAAGAACTACATGCCCGCTCTCTTCCAGAAGATACAGTCAATGATAAACGGCGCGGCCGGCTCGCTGGGGTCCGGCGGCGGCAACCAGTAAGCGGGTACGAGCCGCGGGACGCGCGGGCCCTGCCCGGAAGCGAGTCTTCCGAGGCGGCGCCCCGCGTTCCTGTCCGTTGCCGCGGAGGTTTTGTGGTTCCCTGGAGGTCCATGTCCGGAACGTCCGGTCTTTTCCGCCGCAAGGGCGCGCTCCGGGCGTTCCCGCCCGGCGCCTCCGTAGTGAAGCGCGCGCAGGTGACCGTGGAACTGCTGCTGGTGCTGCCGGTCTTCATGCTGATGCTGTTCTTCATCATGGAGATGGGGAACCTGGCGTACCAGACCCTCCTGGTCCACCATTGCGCCTACGAACTGGCGCGCATCGGGTCCCTGGTGGCCGGTCCTCCGGGCGGCAGCGAACGCAATAACTCCAATGTGGCCCTGGCCGAGCAGAAAATGCGCCATACGCTCTCCCGGATGTTCAAGAGTTCCAGGAACATAAGGCTCGAGGCGCGCAGCGTGGTGACCAGCCTCGACCCCCAGCCAATGGCCTCCCCGAACCCCCGGAGCCACATAAACGAGGACCTGCAGGTGACGCTGATCTACCCGGCCAAGCTGATCTTCCC
>JAKLEK010000141.1 GCA_022703115.1 Elusimicrobiota bacterium | reverse complement strand
AGCAACGTGACCGGGACCGCGATCTCCGCGTCCTCCATCCGCTGGGACTGGGACCCGGCGCCCGGGAACCCCTCTTACGAGATATACGACATAACCAGCGGCCTGCCCGATCCGCCGCTGCTCTCCTCCTCGTCCATGAACGGCTATACCCAGAGCGGCATGCTCCCCAACAGCCTGCACGGGGTGCGAATCAACGCTTTCGACCCGGTCACCGGGACCAAGGGACCGCAGGTCACGGCCAGCGCTTACACCATGGCCGCCCAGCCGCTCCCCTACACTCCATACTCTCTGACCCAGATCACCACCGGCAGCATGATGCTTAACTGGCAGCCCAACGGCAATCCGCCGGAAACGCGTTTCCACCTGCTGGTATCTCCGGACAGCGGTTTTTCCACCGCCATCTCCACCTACGCGTACGGACATTCCGCCGCGATATCCGGCCTCGCGCCCAACACCCTCTACTACGCCAAGGCAAGCGCGCTGAATCTCGCGGACGTGGAAACCGACGCGTCGTCGCTGAGCAGCGCGTACACCCTGGCCCAGCCGCCCTCCCAGCTCAGGCCGACCGCCATATCCATGTCCGGGGTGACCTTGACCTGGAACACCAGGGAGAACCCGGCCTCCACGGTGTACGAGGTGCGCGGGACCACGTCCCCAAGCCGTCTTACTAACAGCTCGGTTCCCGGCTTCATCACCACCTACCAGCCCTTCAGCGCCGGCAAGACCGTCAACGTCGCCGCCTTCAACGGGCTGCTGACGTCCACGACCTATTATTTCGACGTCGCCGCCATGAACGCCTCCGGCCTGATCACTGCCCGCACGGAATCCGTGCCGTCCGTCTTCACCACTCCCGGGCCCAGCGGCGCCCCTACGGGTTCCATCGGAGGCACCAGCAACCCGTCCTCCGACGTGACCATCTCCGGGATAATGACCGACAACAGGACCATATCCCTCTCTATACCGGCGGCGGCCTATAACAACCAGACCGCCATAGCCATAGCTCCTTCCACGACCGATTCCTGCCGGCAGAACCTAGCCCTGGTGCCCCTGCTGGAAGTGGCGGTATACACTCAGGACAACCTCCAGCCTCAGGTGCCGGTCACGCTGACGATAAACTATCTATCCGACGACGCGGCCACTATAACCCCCTCGATCTCCAATCTGGTGATGGCCAGGTACAACCCGCTCACGGGCGAATGCCTGCCGCTGGAAACGACGGTGGACCCCGGGTCCAGGACCATAACGGCGAAGCTGAACCACTTCAGCGTGTTCCAGCTGATCTACAAGAGCGCCGCCACCAACCTCAACTCCGTACGCGTATACCCGAACCCGTATTACGCCAACCGCGGACAGGGATTCGTGACGATCGACAACATGCCGCCGAAGACCGACGTGCGCATATACACGCTTTCAGGCGACAAGATCTGGGAAGGCGCCGCCGGGGATTCAGGTCTGATGACCTGGAACGCCACCAACAGTTCCGGCGTAACGGTCGGCAGCGGCGTCTACCTGGCGGTACTGGACTCCACCGGCGGCAAGAAAGTGGTCAAGATAGCGGTGGAAAGGTGAGCGGGACGGCTTCCGGAGCATTATGAAACTCTTCCGGCCCGGCAGAAAAGGCGCGAACACGGCGGCAGCCGCGTTCCTCTCCGCTCTCCTGTGCGCCGGGACCGGTCCGGCCGCGGCCGCGGAACGCAACAGATACTTCTCAACCACGGCCGCCGGCACCACTAGCGCCGACTTCCTGAACCTCCCCGTGGGCGCCAGGGCCTCGGCCATGGGCGGGGCTTACAGCGCCATCAGCGAGGAAGCCTCCGCCGTCTACTGGAACCCGGCCGGTCTGGTGCAGATACCGAAACTCTCCGCGATCTTCATGCGCACCCAGTACGTGGCGGACATTTCATACCAGTACGCGGCCTACGCCCACCGCCTCTCCTACGATTCCGTCATAGCCGGGGCGGTGTTCCTGACCGATATCGGCGCGATCGACCGCACCGACATAGACGGGACGAATCTCGGCACCTTCGCGCCGCGCGACCAGGTGTTCACTATCTCCTACAGCAAAGCGATACTGGAACTTTCGGACAAGGACATGGACGTCTCCCTTGGCGTGTCGGGGAAATACATCCGGTCGACCATCGTCGAATCGGCGAAAGCCTACGCCGGCGACCTCGGCATCATGACCTATAACTTCACCAAGATACCGTACCGCCTGGGCGTGGTCATGACGAACCTGGGCTCCGGCCTGCGCTATGACGTGGACTCCAGCCCCCTTCCGCTGACCTTCAAGATGGCCGGCGCGATCAACCCTTTCAAGAACATGCTCCTTTCCGTGGACATGGTGCTGCCCAAAAGCAACCGGCCCAACTTCCTTTGCGGCATGGAACTCTCGACCGAACCGAACCAGCTCACCCGGCTAAGCGCCAGGGCCGGCCTGAACTCCCAGCGGATCAGGGACGGGCTCAGCGCCTTCTCGGCCGGGGTAGGCGCCACGCTGCATTTCTTCACCCTGGACTACGCTTTCGTGCCTATGGGCGAGCTTGGCACCACCCACAAGATATCCATCACCTTCGACTTCCCGTTCAGGAGTCCTATCTTCGACCGCAGGGACCGCTCCATCTTCACCAAGATGAAGTCCATCTCCTATAATAAGACAGGAAAGAAGCGCTGACGACCCCGCCCGCGGCCGAAAACTGCGCGCGGCCTCCGGGAGCCGCCCCGGTGGCTCCGGTTTGACATCGCAGGACAAATTTTATAGATTTTCAGACGCTTCGGCGGGTCAGCCGGCGGGAAGCCGGCCGTTTTTCGGTTTTTTCAGCGAACCGCGCCACCTGCGACTTACTTAAGGAGCTATAAGATGAAACATACCGGAAAGTCCGTAAAAAAAGCCGCCGTAAAGGCGCCGAAAAAAGCGGCAAAAGCCAAGAACACCGAGCGGCGCCCGGCCGCCCCCGCGAAACCGGCCGCCCAGCCCCGGATGGACGCGTCTTTCGGAAAAAGGGAACTGGACGAGATCAGGGTGAAGCTGGACGAAATGCGCGATTCTCTTTCCAAGAACGTGGAAGACAAGAAGAACATGGATATCCTGGAACCGGAAGTCGGGGATTCCATCGACCAGGCCACCCAGAGCCTGGACAAAGAGATCCTGTTCGAGCTCTCAGATAACGAGCGGCGGATGCTGGACAGCATCGAAGCCGCGCTGCGCAAGATGGAGAACGGCACTTACGGGGTCTGCGAGCACTGCAAGCGCCCCATAGACAAGAAGCGCCTCAAGGCGCTGCCTTCCGCCCGCTACTGCATGGTCTGCCAGAACGGGGCGGAAAGGACCGGCTCCTAAGACGCTGGACCGGCTTCAAGCCGCAAAAAAAAGTCCCTGCCGGAAACGGCGGGGACTTTTTTCATGCGCCGGCCGGACGCCTTATCTGGACTGCGGCGATACCGCTGAGACCGGGGTGTTGCGCCGGTCCCGGGCCTTCGCGGATATTATGTAAGAACGCCCGTCCGTGGCCAGGGTCAGCGTGTCCGGGGCGATGGTCCGCAAGATCTCGCTGCGTACCGCGGCCGGATTGCCGGTAAGGGCCGCCAGGCGCTTCAGATCGTCCGTATAAGCGCCGTACATGCCCCTGTACACCTCCTCCAGTTTTCCCACCTTGGCCACGGTAAGCCGCGCCATCTCCACCCGGCGCTTGTCCTCCGGACTGAGACGCATGAAGTTCTTCTGTACCCAGGAAACGGTCAGCATGGCCATGCAGGCCCAGGCGACCGCTATCACCAGTATCTCGGCCACCGGACCGCGCTCTTTCACGCTTATAACCCGGCTGCCGCTCAGATAATCGTGCAGCGCCCGGCCGCCGGGAGTGACCAGGGCCAGCAGATATCCTATGTTCAGCGGAGCGGAACTTATGAAATACGATACGGCGCGGACGAACGACCTCGGCAGAGAGAGGTCGGAACCGTCGGCGGAACGCACGCGTATCCCCATGAGGTATTTCCCGAGCGTCGCCCGGCCGCCGGAGGACAGGACCGTCTCATAGAGGATATACGCGAATATCCATAGCAGTTTCCATTTCACCCCGGAAGCGTAGTCGGCTGGCAGGATGCCCTGCTTCACCAGCAGGGAAAGGGAAACGTAGGCTCCGGCCACGAACGGAAAAGCGTCCATGGCGTAAGCCAGGAACCGTTCATTGAACCCCGCCTGGACCGGCCCCTGCGGTTCATCCGCCGCGGCGGGAGGCAGATAAGACACTTCCGAAGGCAGCTGCTGTTCGTTATTTTCCATAAATATGACCCTGACGTCCCGGTTCCGGCCGATCACGGCTTCGCACGGCGCGCCGGCCCCCGCGACTCTCCCGTCCCATTATATATAAAACCCCGCCCGCCGCAAAACAGGGGGGAAAGTCGGGAGCGGACTACGCTAACCTGTCGTGTGTTTACGGACGCTGTGGCGGTTTTCCGGAGGAAAAGCCGGCAGCGTCGGGGGTGGACTACGCATACCTGTCGTGTGTTTACGGACACTGTGCCGGTTTTCCGAAGTAAAATCCGGCAGCGTCGGGGATCAGGAATAGAAGAGTCGGGGCCCGAGTTCAAATCGCTAGTGCAACAAAATCTTAGGACCTGCTGTAATATAATAGGCAGGTATGGCATACACG
>JAKLEK010000140.1 GCA_022703115.1 Elusimicrobiota bacterium | reverse complement strand
GAAACCGGAGATGTTCCGCGCCAGCCGGACGCGGGTCGAGAAGATCATGTCCGGCCATTTCCCGCCGGAATTAGCCCACGTGACGCAGGGCCTGAAGGAATCGGTGACCCTAGCCATGCCCCTCCAGCTTCCGTATCCGGTCGCGCAGTTCCGCCGCTCGCTCGAAATCCTCGCTCTCCACCGCTTTTTTCAGCGCCTGGCGCAGAACGGACGACGACGCCCGGGCGGCCCCGCGCGTCCGCTCCGGCGCCGGCGCCCCGGCCGTGGGGCCGCAGCGTTTCCCGGTATGCCGGCAGTTCCCGTGTATGCGGGTGAGCAGCTCCGAAAGCTGCGGGGCGAAACTCTCGTAACAGCCGGCGCAGCCAAGACGTCCACTATCCTTGAACTCGTGATACGCCAGCCCGCAGGCGGGACAGCTCAGCGCGCGTTTGTCCCGCGGCAGGAATTCCTTGAAGAAAGCGTACGCGCCGCCCCCCTGCCCGGCCATGTTCATCGGCTCGATGTCCAGGCCGCCGAAACTCCCGTCCGCCGCGTAAGGAGCGCAATCCCCGCACAGGTGCATCTCCACCACCTTGCTGTTCACGGCAAGCTTCAGGAAAACCGTGGCTTCTTTCTTTTTACAGGCTCGGCAGAGCATATGGACGGTTCCGTGGCGGGAAGGACCTATCTTCGTCCGCGGGTCTCCACCAGGCGTCCGCCTGAAAGATGGAAGACCCTGTCTGCGTAGGCGGCGGCCTCTTCGTTATGCGTGACCATCAGGACCGCCGCGCCGGCCGCGTTGACCTTCTTGAGGTCCTCCAGCACCGTAACGGCGTTATGTCTGTCCAGATTTCCGGTAGGCTCGTCGGCGATGACCAGGGCGGGCCGGTTGCGCAGCGCCCGGAGGATCGCGGCGCGCTGCTTTTCCCCCCCCGAAATATCCATGGGGAACTTACGGGCTATGGCTTCGAGCCCGAAACGCTTCAGCAGCGCCAGAGCGGCCGCCGGGTCCCCGCGGCCCGCTATCCTGGCCGGCATGTCCACGTTCTCAAGGACGGTGAATTCCGGCAGCAGGGAATCGAACTGGAAGACGAAACCGATCCGCCGTCGCCTCAGTTCGGCTTTTTCCGCCTCTCCCATCGACTCGAGCTTAGAGCCGAAAAGGGTTATGGAACCGCTGTAGCAGTCGTCCAGAAGGCCTATCAGATTAAGGAAAGTGGACTTGCCGGACCCGGACGGCCCCAGCATGGCGGTGAACTCTCCGGCCCGTATCTCGAAATTCACGTTCTCCAGCACCAGGACCTGTTCGTGGCCCTGGGTATAGACCTTGCTGAGGTCCCTTACTTCCACGATGTCGTTCATTTCCGGCCCTCTGTCTGCCCGCTGTACGGTCATATTAATTCCCGGCGGCGGCGCCGCGCTATCCGTACCTTATGGCGTCCACGGGGCTCACCCGGGAGGCCCGCAGCGCCGGATATATGGTGCTCAGCATGCAGAGCAGATAGGATACCGCCGCCGTCGCCGCTATGTCGCGCAGCTTTATCTCCACCGGCACCCTGGTGATGTAATAGATATCGGAAGGCAGCTCAATCACCGGATAGACCGCTATGAAGACGGACACGCCCAGGCCGAGCAGGACGCCCAGGGTTATGCCGCTCAAGGCGATCAGGTTCCCCTCCCAGAAGAAGATCCTCCTGATGAAGCCGGGCCCGGCCCCCATGGAGCGCAGGACCCCGATATCGCGCAGCTTCTCCACGCTCATCATCAGCAGATTGGAAGCTATGTTGAAGGTCGCCACCAGGATTATCAGGGCCAGGACCATGGACATCACGAACTTCTCAAGCTTCAGGGCGGCGAACAGCGTGCGGTTCATATCCGCGTAGGTCCTTACCGAATAGCCGAACCCGAGCTCCTTCTTAAGCAGCCCGGCGACTTCCTGCGCCCTGTTTATGTCGTCCAGCCTTATCGCCGCGCCGTTCACCCCTCCGCCGAGCCCGAAGAAATCCGAAGCCGGCCCCAGACCGCAATAGGCCATGGTATTGTCGAACTCGAAGTAACCGGTGCGGACCAGGCCGGCCACCCGGAACTTCTTCATCTTGGGCATGAGCCCCACGGCCGACGCCGACCTGGGCGAGATCAGGACTATCTCGTCCCCTTTCCATACGCCCAGGTTCTTAGCCAGTTCCTCTCCCAGCAGCATGGCGGGCGGAGTTCCAGCCGCGCCTGGCGCCTTAAGGTCGTCCCAGGAACCGCTGACCAGCGCCCCCTTCAGATTGCCGGTCCTGGTTTCCTCGTCCGGATCCAGCCCCTTCACTACCGCTCCCATGGACCGGTCGTCGAAAGTCAGTATGCCCTGCCCCATGACGAACAGGGAACTGCCGGCCGCGCTCGGCTGCCGCGCCAGCATGGTCCTGAAAGCCGGCACGCCTTCCGGCCGGACCGGGCCGTAAACGTTGATATGGGCCTGCGCGTCTATGATCTTCTTCTTGATGTCCGACTGGAAGCCGTTCATGATGGACAGCGTCACTATAAGAGCGGCGACGCCGAGGGCCACCCCGGACACGCCTATGACGGTGGTGACCATCGAAAAAAGTCCCTTTCGTTTGGCTTTCAGGTAACGGAAGGCGATAAAGAATTCTGGGGACATGGGAACACGGGCCCGGGAACTCGGCTCTTAGAGGTCGTTTATAACGTTCCCGCTCTTTTTCTCTTTCGGGGCGGCGTCGGTGTGCTCCGTCTGTTTCAACAGCGGGAACAGGATCACTTCCCGTATGGACGGCCTGCCGGAAAAGAGCATGGCGAGCCTGTCTATGCCTATGCCGATGCCCCCCATGGGAGGCATGCCGTACTCCATCGCTTCCACGAAGCTGCCGTCCATGATGTCGGCTTCGCTGTTGTGGTCCTCTTCCTTCTGGCGGAGCTGCTCCACCAGACGGCCGCGCTGGTCTTCCGGGTCGTTAAGCTCGGAATAGGCGTTGGCGATCTCTTCCCTGCCCGCGAAGAACTCGAACCTCTCGACTATGGATTCGTCTCCGGCCCTGCATTTCGCCAGCGGGGTCACGGCGGTCGGATAATCCATCACGAAGGTCGGCTGTTCCAGGTCCTTCTGTATCTTCTCGTCGAAGATGCGCTCGAATATCTTGGCCGAGGGCGTGTCCTCTCCGTGCTCTATGTGCAGCTTGGAGGCCAGCCGGTCGAGGCCGGCACGGTCGAAGGCCTTGCCTTTGAGGACCGCGTGTATATCCTCGCCGGTGGCGGCCTTCCAGGCGTCGGGCAGTGACAAGCGCCGGAAAGGCGGCTTCACGTTTATCTTCATCCCGTTGTAATCTATGGTCTCCAGGCCTGTAAGGGCGGAGCAGGCGGCAAAGACGCGCTCCACCAGATCGGCCATGCCGTTGTAGTCGGAATAGGCCTTGTAGGCTTCCAGGGTCGTGAACTCGGGGTTATGGCGCGTGTCGACCCCCTCGTTGCGGAAGATCCGGCCGATCTCGTAGACGCCGTCGTAGCCGCCGATCACCAGTTTTTTCAGCGGCAGCTCCGTGGCTATGCGCATGAAGAGCTCGCTGTCGTAGGCGTTGTGATGCGTTATGAAAGGCCGGGCGGAGGCGCCGCCGGCCTGGGCGCAGAGCACCGGCGTCTCCACTTCGAGATAGCCGTCCTCGTCCAGCACCCGGCGTATGGAGGAGATTATCCTGGCCCTGTTAACGAAGATAGCGCGGGTCTCCTCGCTGGAGATCAGGTCCAGGTGCCGCTCCCGGTAGCGTATCTCCGGGTCGGTCAGGCCGTGCCATTTTTCGGGCAGGGGCCGCACGGCCTTAGACAGTATGGTCAGCTTTTCGGCGCTGATGGTCAGCTCGTTGGTGTGGGTCAGGAAAAGCCGGCCTTCCACTCCGAGGAAATCGCCCGCGTTGTTGTGCTTCCTGAACGTATCGTAGGCCGCGTCGCCGATCTGGTCCTTCTTAACGTGGATCTGTATCTGTCCGGTGCCGTCCCGCAGCTGCCCGAAGGTGGCCTTGCCCATGACCCGCATCAGCATCAGACGCCCGGCGCAGACCACGCGCTCTCCCACCGGCAGGGCGCGGGCGGCGCCGATCTTATGCGTTATGGCGAACCTGTGGGGGAACGGATCGACGCCCATGCCCCTGAGGCTCTTTATCTTGGCGTAATTGTTGGTCACTATGTCGGTCAATGCGTTCTGGCTCACGACGATATCTCCTCTTGTCACGGACGCGGGCGGCGGGCAGCCGGCGGGCGCCGGCTATCGGCTGAAGGCCGGCTCGATGTCACTTTTTGGAAGCCAGGGCGTCCTTGACTATCTTGACCAGGTTCTTTGGCTCGAACGGTTTGTCTACGAAAGCGAAAATATTGGAGGAAAGTTCGAAAAGGTCCTTCATCTGACCCTTGGCGGTCAGTATGATGATCGGGATCTTGTTCAGGCCGTCGATCTCCTGCAGCTTGGACTGGAAGGTGTAACCGTCCATCTCCGGCATCATGATATCCAGCACTATGGCGTCCGGGACAGCTTTTCCGGCCGAAGGACCGGTGAGCATATTGTAGGCTTCCAGCCCGTTATAGGCCTCTATGACCTCGAAATGCTCCCGCTCCATGAGCACCTTTATCAGGTACACCACGTCCTTCTCATCGTCGACTACCATTACTTTAGCCATATAGCTCCCGTATGTGAAGC
>JAKLEK010000014.1 GCA_022703115.1 Elusimicrobiota bacterium | reverse complement strand
TTCTTCTGGGGTTTCAGGTTTCCGATGCTGACCACGAGGACCGCGTCTTCCGGCACGCCCAGTTCCCGCCGCTTGGCCGCGGCCTTCGGGTCCCGCCTGGGAAAGGCCGGGTATCGCGCCAGCGGGATGCCGCTCCTTATCAGGACGCGTTCGCCAGGCCCGCCGATGGCGCAACGGCTAGCGTATTCCATGTTGGCCCTGGAAACGAAGACCAGCGCGTCTGAGATGAGCGCGCACAGTCTCTCCAGAAGTATGAAGAGGCGTTTCTTGAGCTGAGCCTGACGCTCGTGGAAGCCGAAGCCGTGGAAGGTGTGCACGATCACCGGCGTCCCTGCGAGGAAAGCGGCGATGCGTCCGGTTATGCCGGCCTTTGAGGAGTGGGTGTGCACTATCGAAGGGCGTTCCGCGGTTATAAGTTTTCTGAGGGAAAGGACGGCCAGGATATCGTTTATCGGGCTGATGGACCGGACAAGCCTGGGCACGAACGCGACCCTGTCCCCTGGGGCCTTCCCATCCAGCAGTCCGCCGGGGCCGGCGGCCAGCTTGACGTCGAAAAGGGCCTTGTCCAGGTGCGACACGGTGTAGAGGGTGTTGCTCTGGGCTCCGCCGAACTCAAGCTTGGTTATTATGTGCAGGACCTTTACGGGCATTGCTCTGGTCTATCGTCCGTTAGAGGAGGATTCAGGGAAGCCTGGTTATCCTGTACTCCGGGAAATAATGTTTCAGTATGGCGGTGTACGAGGCGCCCAGCTTCTTAGCCATGCCCTGTCCGCCCAGTATGCAGTAACCCTGTCCGTCGCCGGTGCCTATCCCGCGCAGAAGGAAATAACCGGGGTATTTGCCGTCGAACACCGGCCTTATGGTGAAAAGCGGGGAGCGCAGGGTTCCGGCGGCCAGGGCTTCCGATATAGCGTCGAACCCTTCCAGCGTGACCGATCCGGCGGTCCCCTCTACGCGCAGGCTCTGAACGCGTCCGCCCGGGCTGCGCTTCAGCGCGAACATCGACCTGATATAGCCTATCTTGTGCTTCCGGTTGAGGCGGCTCTCTATCCACTTCGGTTTTATCATCAGGGTCCAGACCGCGTCCGAAGCCTTGGTCCTGTCCTCCGGCAGGCAGAGGGTGGCGTCGTTCGGCGCTTTCAGGGTGTGATAATACAGGCTGAACGGGGTCAGCCTGCCCGGGTTCCGGCCTTTGTCGTCGGCACCCTGCTCGGTCCTTCCGCCGCAGGCGACGTGAAAAGCCGCCGTTACCGGGACGCCGCTGCCGGAAAGCACCTCGCCGCGCGTCGCCTCCGCGGCCTTGAGAGCCGTCTCGTTCTCGTTCTGCAGGCCGGGGAAAGGCAGGCAGTGTTTCGAATCGCAGAAGTCATAGTCCTGGGCGGCGTCCGGATTCCCTTTTCTAAGCGCGTTCAGTTTCGAACGGACCACCACCGAAAGGGCCTTCATAGCTTCCAGCTGCCGCCCGCCTGCGGACAGGGAGGTCGTAATGGCCGGGACCAGGGCTTCCATCGGGACTGAGTTCGTGAGGATGAAGCCGTCGTCGCGCGCCACGACGTTCAGTTCCCCGGTCACCTCACGGTCCCCCCGGTCCACTCCGCGTTCCGCGCTTATGGCCGGGCTCTTTATAAGTATCACTCCTCCCTTGATCGAGGGGGTCAGGCGGAAAGAATTGCGCGTGGAATGGATTATGGACCCCATGTTGTCCCTTATCTGGCAGATCCTGTTCAGCGGGTCGTATCTGACGCTCCACTGCATCCTGGCCTTCCCCCCTCCCACTTCCCCGAGCCTGGAATCTGTTATAACGAAATCGGTGTTGGCGATGAAGCTGAAGCCGGTCAGACCGGAAGGCTTTCCTTTAAGGTCGGAAAAAAGTCCCAGTCTTACTATATCCTTTCCTGAGTAGGCGAGGGGTTTGTCGTGGGCCGGCCACGCCATCCTGGTCCAGTAGAGAAGATTGTCCTGCTTCCCTTCCACGTGCGAAGCCAGCGCCTCCGCCTTCCCGGCCGAGTAAGCGTCCGCGGGGTCCAGCTCGGCGAGGGTGTGATAGGTCTGCCAGGCCGGAAGATAATAATCGGCGGCGTCGTAAAGCCGGGCAAGATCGGTCTCGGCCTGGATGTTCCTTGGATCGTAGGTCAGCGCTTCGTTCAGAAAGGTGATCGCATGCTGCCTCTTCTTTAGCTTTTCGTACTGCGCGCTGATCATCTGGGCCGTAGGGGACAGGAGGTAAGGATATTTATTATACAGCGTCTGAAGGTTTTCCGCCGCCGCGGCCGGGCCTCCGAGACGGGATTCGGCCAGCGCAAGTCCGAAGCGGGCCTGGCTAGCCATGTCCGATTCGCCGGTCAGCGTAAGGGCCTTTTCGAAGGCGGTTCGGGCCTCGAGGTGGTCTTCAAGGCTCAGAAAATTCCAGCCTTTTTCAAAGGCGATGTAGGGGTCCGAAGGGGCCAGGACTTCGGCGCGCGCCAGATACGCCAGGGCCTCCCGGTTCTTCCCTTGTTCGGCCAGCAGGACCGAGATCTCCTTGATAGCCGTCAGGCTCAGCGCCGGGTCGGATGAACGGAAGATAACGTACTCCAGCGAGCCTATGGAATCCGTGGGGCGGCCTTCGGTCCAGGAAGCTATGGCCTCCCCGAGCGGTTTAAACAGGTTCTCTTCCGCCGCCAGGCGTTCGGCCGGCAGCATAAGAGACAACGCGCACAGAGAGACTTTTAACGGTGTTCCCATCGGGTCATAGGCTAGCAATTATGAGGTGAGTTTACAAACCTGAGCTCGGCTCGTTTTGAATTATTTTCCGATTTGTTGTAGAATAATAACTCCGGGCCGTTAGCTCAATGGTGGAGCAGGCGCCTCTTAAGCGCAAGGCTACTGGTTCGAGTCCAGTACGGCCCAGCCGATTTTCGCTGACGTGCGCGCGCGATGGCGCGCGATAGGACAGGGTCCCTGAAAGCCGCGGGCCGCGTTTCGGCCGTTGCGGCCCCGAGGCCGCTTTAGGGTCGAGATGGCGGAACTGGTAGACGCGCATGGCTTAGGACCATGTGGGTTAACGCCCGTCGGGGTTCGAGTCCCCGTCTCGACATCCCTCCTCCTGCATCGCCCGCCGCCGCCGTCCGTGACAGTGAACGACACCCTGGAGGTACAATGCCACTGACTCTCAACTTCTCCGGCAGGATCAAGAAACTGAAACAGGATGGCTGCGTCCATCTGTTCGGCGTGAACGTGGACTCAGAGAACCTCAGGCAGACCGTCGACGCCGCTCTGGTGCGCCTGCAGGCGGTAGTCTCCATCCCGGGGTTCAGGGCGGGCAAGGTCCCGCTGGCCATGATAAAGGCGCAGTTCCCCTCCATGGTGAAGGACGAGGTCCTGGACCTTTCCGCGAAGGCCGCGCTGCCCGAGATACTCAAGACCGATAAGGTGGTGCCGGTCGTAACGCCGATAATGAAGAACGTCTCTTACGAGCCGGACAAGAAGCTTTATTTTGAAGTCCAGCTGGAATGCAATCCCCAGGTGGACCCGAAAGGGTATGAGAAGATCCCGGCGGTGCGCCGCGTGAAAAAGGTCGCCGAAGAGGACGTTACCGGGTACATCGACCAGGTCCGTCAGTACAACGCCTATCTCAAACCTGTGGAAGGAAAGGTCGCCAAGGACCATTTCGTTATAGTCAACTACGAATCTTACGAGAACGAAGTCAAGGTCCAGGACGGGGATGTGAACGGGGAGATAGTGGACATGTCCAGTCCGCAGACCATCGCGGGCCTGGCCGACAACATACTCGGCGCGGCCAAGGGAGAGACCCGGGAGTTCGACTCCTCCTTCGGCGACAAGAAAATGAGGTTCAAGGTCACCGTCGCGGAAATAAAGAGCAAGGTCGTGCCGGAGATAGACGAGGCGTTCCTGAAAGAGGCCGGAGTGGCCACGCTGGAAGAACTGCGGGCCAACGTGCGGAAGCTTCTGGAGCGCGGCGAGACCGAGAAGACCGAAAAGGACCTGACCACCCAGATCGAGGACTCCCTTCTGAAGAGCAATCCGATGCAGCTCCCCCCCACCCTGGTCAAAGAAGAGGCGAGGGAGCTCTTCGGAATACTCAAAAAGCGC
The DNA here is from genome assembly GCA_022703115.1 of Elusimicrobiota bacterium. Taxonomy (GTDB): domain Bacteria; phylum Elusimicrobiota; class Elusimicrobia; order Elusimicrobiales; family UBA9959; genus YA12-FULL-51-18. The sequence goes on along the minus strand of JAKLEK010000014.1, from coordinate 10,381 downwards.
GTGAACCCGGAAGAAGAGGTACAGGAGGACGCGTTCCTTGAGCGCCTCAAACCGGTGGCGGAGCGGAATCTCAGCCTCACCTACCTTCTGCATAATATCGCCAGGAAAGAGAAGATCGAAGCCACAGCCGACGATGTGACCGCGGAACTGGAGAAAGTCCTCACCCGCCTGAACACCGAAGAGGAGAAGAAGAAGGCCCGCGAGCTTTTCGAGAAACGCAAGGATTACATCCAGGCGTCCATAGTGGAGAACAAGACCATGGCCTTCGTGAGATCCAAGGCCGTGATCAAAGAGGAGAGCAAGGCCTGACGCGCGGCGTCGCCAGATAGCTTGGAACTAAGACAGGGGCCCGGACCCGGTCCAGCCGCCGGCGACTGACAAGGCGTAAATAGAGGAGGATGCATACATGATAATTCCGACGATAATAGAAAAGTGGAACCAGGGGGCGATGGTAGGTTACGACATCTATTCCAGGCTGCTGAAGGACCGGATAATCTTCATCGGCGATCCCGAGGGCGCCGTCTCCACCGCCTCGGCCAACACCGTCATCGCCCAGCTCCTCTACCTCGACGCCGAGGCCAACGACAAGGACATAAACCTCTACATAAACTCCCCCGGCGGAATGGTGACCGCCGGACTCGCCGTCTACGACACCATGCAGTTCATAAAGGCCCCCATCTCGACCATCTGCATGGGAATGGCCATGAGCTTCGGCGCCGTCCTGCTGGCCGCCGGCTCCAAAGGCAAGCGCTTCGCCCTTCCTAACGCCCGCATCATGATCCACCAGCCCCTCATATGGGGCGGCGGCATCTCGGGGCAGGCGACCGACATCGACATCGAGAGCAAGGAAATGCAGGAGAACAAGACCCGCCTCATCGAGATCCTCGCCAAGCACTGCGGCCGGAGCCCCGAAAAGGTCAGAGCCGACATGGAAAGGAACTATTATATGTCGGCCGAACAGGCTAAGGACTACGGACTGATAGACGGGGTCCTGGACTTCAAGAAGAAATAGCCGCTTAGGAGTATACGCATGGACGCTTCAGCGAACGCTTCCCGGGTCTATCCGGCCCGGCTTCCGGCCATCGCCATAAGGGACGTGGTGCTTTTTCCGCACATGGCCCTTCCCCTCTCCGTAGACCGCCCCAAGTCGGTGGCGGCGATAGAGACCGCTCTCCCCGCCGGCAAACTGATGCTCGCCGTGGCGCAGAAAAAACCGGGCGTGAACGATCCGTCCCCGGACGACCTTTACGCCTACGGCGTGGTCAGCGAAGTGGCGCAGTCCCTGAAAATGCCGGACGGCACCATGCGGGTCTTCCTGGAGGGCCATAAGCGGGCCAGGGTGCTGAAGCTGGCGGAAGACAAGGAGCGCGGCTGCCTGATGGCCGAAGTGGAGTACGCGGAGGCGGCGGCCGATAAGACCCCGGAGATAATAGCCCTGATGCGGCACGCCGTTCAGGCCTTCGAGGAATACGTCAAGCTGGGTACGCGCGTCACCCTGGATTCGGTCTCCATGCTGGCCCAGATAGACGACCCCTCAAAACTCGCCGATACCATCGCGGCCAACTCCATCTTCAACATACCGGACCGTCAGGAGGTGCTGGAGACCTCGGACGTGAAGGTCCGTCTGGAGCGCATCATCAAGCTGCTCGCCAAGGAAATAGAGATCCTGGACATAGAGCACAAGCTTCACAGCCGCGTCAAAGGGCAGATCGAGAAATCCCAGAAGGAATATTACCTCAACGAGCAGATGAAGGCCATACAGAAGGAGCTTCATCAGAAGGACGATTTTTCAAAAGAACTGGACGAACTCAAGAAGAAGATAAAGGCCGTGAAGATGCCGAAAGAGGCGGAGGCCGCGGCCGAAAAGGAACTGGCCAGGCTGTCCCGGATGGCCCCGTTCTCCCCGGAAACCACGGTGTCGCGCACCTATCTGGATTGGCTGGTGGGCCTTCCGTGGAACGTGGAGACCCGTGACGCTATCGATCTGGAAGCCGCCCGGAAGACGCTGGAAGAGGAACACTACGGTCTTAAGAAACCGAAAGACCGGGTGATAGAATACCTCGCCGTCTGCACTCTTACGAAGAAACTGAAAGGTCCTATCCTCTGCTTCGTCGGTCCTCCGGGGACCGGAAAGACCTCCATAGCCCGCTCCATCGCCAGGTCCATGGGCCGCAACTTCGTGCGCATGTCCCTGGGCGGGGTCAGGGATGAATCGGAGATCCGCGGCCACAGGCGGACCTATGTCGCGTCCATGCCAGGCCGCATCATACAGAGCATAAAGAAGGCCCGCAGCCGCAACCCCGTCTTCCTGATGGACGAGATAGACAAGATGGGCTCGGACTGGCGCGGAGATCCCGCCGCCGCCCTTCTGGAGGTCCTAGACCCGGAGCAGAACTCGGAATTCATGGACCATTTCCTCGACGTGCCCTTCGACATCTCCAAGGTCATGTTCATAGCCACGGCCAACACGCTGTGGGGCATCCCGGTCAGCCTGCGGGACAGGATGGAGGTAATAGAGTTCAACGGCTATACCCATAACGAGAAGATAGCCATAGCCAGGCAGTTCCTGATCCCCAAACAGCTCCGGGAGCACGGCCTGCAGGAGACCGCGCTCAAGCCGGACGGCGCCGCCATCGACGCCATCATACGCGGCTACACGCGCGAGGCGGGGGTGCGGAACCTGGACAGGGAGATAGCGACTCTCTGCCGGCGCATCGCCACTAAGGTGGTCGAGAAGAAGCTCAAGGAGGTCAGGATCACCGAAGCCAACCTCCACGAGTATCTGGGCGTTCCCAAGTTCCTGAACGACAGGAGAGAGGACAACGGAGTGGGCCTGGCTTCCGGCCTGGCCTGGACCGAGAACGGAGGAGAAGTGCTCGCGGTCGAGGCCGCGGCGGTCCCTGGAAAGGGCGCGCTCATCCTGACCGGCAAGCTCGGAGATGTGATGAAGGAATCCGCGCAGGCGGCTTTTTCCTACATCAAGTCGAAGGACTTCGTCCCCTCCTCCTATATCCAGTCCCGCGCCTTCCATATACATATTCCAGAGGGCGCCATACCTAAGGACGGGCCTTCGGCCGGCATCACTCTGGCGACCGCGCTGGCCAGCCTGCTTACCGGACGTCCGGTGAAGAAGGGCGTTTCCATGACCGGAGAGGTCACTCTTACCGGCCGCGTGCTCGGCATAGGCGGGCTAAAGGAAAAGATAATCGCCTCTTTCAGGGAAGGGCTCTATACGGTGCTGTTCCCCAAGGTCAACGTGAAGGAGCTTGAGGATATCCCGGCCGAGATAAAGGATAAGATGCGTCTTGTCCCGGTCTCCTCCATGGATGAGGTGCTGGAACTGGTCCTTGAGAAAGGCCGCGCTCCGTCCGCGCGGAAAAAGCAGAAGGTGGCGAAATAACCGGATCCCCGGGGCCGCTCCCGCGGACCGGAAGGTCCGCCGGATCGCCTGCCCGGGTTTCCATGGGGGGCCGGCGTTCTCCGCCGGCGTTATTCCGTGATGAAAAACATAGATGAACGCGCTGAGTCCGCGGCCGGCGCGGCCGCGGTCCGCGCCCTGCTTCGCTGCGCGTGCCTGCCGCTGTGCCTTGCCCTGATCTTCCCTCCGTACCTTTCCGCTTTCGAGGATAAGCTGACCGTCCAGGCCGTGGAAGGGGCTCTTGAGAACACCAAGCTCTCCGAGGTCCTGGGTCAGTATCTCGCCACGGTCCAGATGTACGATCCGGAACGCGCCACCCGCATGGGCATACACGGGGCCGACGGCTCCCTGACCCAGCGCACGCCCGAGCGGGCCGGGAAGGAGCTGGAGGCTCTTGTCCAGCTCAGGGAGAAGCTGCGGGGAATATCCAAAGCCTCCATGTATCCGGCCCTGCAGGTGGATTACGATCTGCTGGACCATATGCTGGAAGTGGATATCTACGAGATGGAGAACCGGGACCAGCTCCGGAAGCGCCCGCAGTACTATCTGGAACCGTTGTTCTCCGTGTATCAGCTGCTTTCCAAGGACTTCGCCGATTACAACCTCCGCGCAGGCAACGCGATCTCCCGTCTGAGACAGTTCCCTCAGGTCCTGGAGCAGGCGGAACGGAACCTGGAGCATCCCCCCCTGATATGGGCCGAGCAGGCCCTCCGGCAGACCGAGGACGCCTTGAACGGAGTCTCGGATTTCATCCCCATGTTCAGGGGCTATACCCGGTACGACCCCGTACTGAAGACACAGGTGGACGATACCCTGGAGAAAGCGAAGGCGGCGCTCGTCCGCTACCGCGATTTCCTGAAGAACGACGTTATACCCGGCGCCGACGGGGATTTCCGGGCCGGGGAGTATACCTACGGTTTTTACCTGGAGCGCTGGCACGGGCTGGGGATGACGCCCGGTTCGGCCGTGCGCTACGCCAGAAAGAGCTGGAAGAACTCGATGAAGGACCTCCAGAAAGAAGCCGAGAGCGTGAACATGATGCTCGCGCGGGAAAAGGGCTGGAAGGGCGTTCTTGCCGGCCTTCCGAAGGAACATCCGCCGCTCGGAGAGGTCCTTAAGCATTTCCAGGACGAGGCGGACCGGGCGTACCAGCATTTCGACGAATACAAGGTCGTGGAATTCCCGAAGCAGCGCCTGCTGATAAAGAAGATGCCGGATTTCATGTCCTCGGCCCTTCCGTACGTGTATTTCTCCCCGCCTTTCGATCTGGACGACGTCAGGGTCTCGGAGCTGTTCCTCTCCCTGCCTTCCGAGAAGCTGCCGGCCGCGGCGCAGGACAGGGCGCTTTCTTCCGGGTTCAATTACGCCCAGATCGAGCTGTTGGTCGCTTTCGACCTGATGCCGGGCATGCACCTGCGCAGCTATTCCGCGGAGGCCAGCCGTTCCAAGATCAGAAGGATAGCCTCTCAGCCCATGATCGTCAACGGCTGGGCCTGTTACGCCGAGCTGCTGGCCGAGGAGATGGGCTACTACTCCACCTATTGGTCCCGTTTCCTCAGGATATACGTCAGGGCGCTGCGCGGCGCAAGGGCCTATGTGGATGCGGCCCTGCATACAGGCGACATGACCTACGAGGAAGCGGTGTCCTTCTTCCAGAGCGAGCTGTACATGTCAAAGGCCCAGGCCAGGACCGAGGTCCTCAGAATATCTCTCGCTCCCACCGAAAGCCTCAGCTATATGATCGGTATGGACCGCATACTTACCATGCGTAAATATTACCGGCGCACCGACGAGAAATATTTCGACCTGAGGGAGTTCCATTCCGCTTTCCTCAAACAGGGGAAGATCCCTCTGGCGGATATGGAGACGGAGCTCAGAAGGCTTCACAAGGAGAACCGGAAACTTATCAAGTGACCGGGTTCCGCGCACGCATCTCTGCGCCTCTTAACGGGGTTCGGGGCAGGAGCCGGGCGCTTGCGGTCCGTGGCCGGAATTTTTTAATATTTTAGGCGCGGCAGCCCAGGCAGTATCCATCCCATCGGAGGTGCCGGCGTGACCGGACGCGAAGACGCGGTTCTTACCCTATCGGAAGTCCATAAATCCTACCGTGCCCCCGGCCTGTTCGGGACAGCCGTGATACCGGCTCTGCGCGGGGTGAGTTTCGAGCTGGTCCGGGGCGAAGTGGCCGGCCTGCTCGGTCTTAACGGGGCCGGCAAGACCACCATAATGAAACTGGCGACCGGACTCCTGTTCCCGGGCTCCGGCTCGATCTCGGTCTTCGGGATGCCGCCTTCCGATATGCGGGCTAAAAAGCGGGTCGGCTATCTGCCCGAGCTGCCGTACTTTTACCCAGCCTCCACGGCCGCCGAGTCTCTTCGCTACTACGCCGGACTTTCCGGGCTCGGCGGGGCCGAGCTTGACCGCCGCGTGTCCGAGGTCATTGAGAAAGTCGGCCTTTCCCCCCACGCCCGCAAGAAGGCGTCGGAGTTCTCCAAGGGCATGATGCAGCGTCTCGGTATAGCGCAGGCCGTGGTGCATGACCCGGATCTGCTGATACTCGACGAGCCGGTAAGCGGCCTGGACCCGCTGGCGATACACGATATCCGCGTACTCATCTCCGAACTGAACGGCTCAGGCAAGACGGTCTTCCTCTCTTCCCACAGCATTTCCGAGCTTGAAAAGCTCAGCGGCAGGGTCTTCATAATGGTCCAGGGCGCTCTTGTCCGGACCGTGGAACGCCGGGAATGGGAATCCTCCTCCGGCGGTCTGGAGGGGATCTTCGTGAATACGGTGAAAGGCGGCGGCCCGGGAGGGGCGTGATGTCGCATCTTCTTACGGCTTTAAAGGTGGCCGGACATTCTTTCGCGGAGAATTACCGCAGCCGGTTCTTCGCTCTTTTCCTGGTGTTCGCCGGCGTCCTGATATATTCCTCTCTGCTGGCGGGGGTCATGGCCGTGGACGAGGAAGCCAGGGTCATAACCGATTTCGGCCTCGCCCTCATGGAGCTTATCACTCTGGCCTACGCTCTGATGGCTTCGGCCTCGGCGATAACCAGGGAGATGGAGACTAAGACCATTTATCTGGTCCTTTCCCGGCCGGTCTCCAGGCCCGCCTATCTGGCCGGCCGGGCGGCCGCGCTTTACGCTGTACTGGCGTCCATGCTGGCGGTAATGGCCCTGATCCATCTGAGCCTGCTCTGGGTCCGCGGCCTCGCCCCGGCCCCTATGTACCTCAAGGCCGTGGCGTTCATCTGGTGCAAACTGGCCGTGATAACCTCGGCCGCGCTGTTCATCTCGCTTTTCTCCACCTCCGCTGTTTCCACGGTGGTGATAGCGGCCATTCTATGGACCCTCGGACATTTCACGGCCGAGGCCAGGTTCCTGGCCTCCCGGTCAACGGGCGCCGCCGCCGTTCTGCTCTCCACGGCCTCCTTGGTCATCCCGGACCTGCAGCTGTTCAACGCGCGCGATCTGGCTTCTTCCGTTCCGGCCCCGGCCGGGCCGGCTTTCCTCGCCGCATACCTGCTGCTGTGGCTTGTCGTGCCGTATCTTTTCTCGCTCCTCCTGTTCCGTAAGAAGGAGTTCTGAGCCTGGGACCGAGCGCAGATGAAGAAATATCCAGACCTGTACCTCGCGCTGTTCTCCGCCGTCGTCCTCTGTCTGGCCGGGCGGTGGGCTTTCCTGGGGACCCGGAGCCCGTTCCCCCCTCCGGATTCGATACGCGAGGTGCGCCGGAGCGCGGTCGGGGACGCCATTGCGCTCAGCCTCGGTCTCAGGCGCCTGGCGGCCGACGTCTGGTTCATCCGCCTCATGCAGTATTACGGCGCTCCCAGCCCGGAATCCGCGGAGGCGGGAGCCGGGCCCCAGGAGTACGGCGCCGGAGCGTACCCGGAGTTCCTCCCCATGGCCAGGCATATACTCGCGCTGGACCCCTACTTCACCAACGCCGCTCTTTTCTCGGCCGGGTCCCTGGCTTTCAACATGAACAGGCCGGAAGAGGCCGTAGCTTTCCTGGAAGACGCGATGTCCTTCGCGCCCCGAGAGTGGAAATACGCGACCCTTCTTAGCGCCATAGGCTACAGCAAGGCGAAGGACCCGCGGAAGGTCGCGGAAACGATAACGCCCCTGCTGAACGAACCGGACTGTCCGGTCATGCTCCGCCAGCTCGGGGCTTTCCTCAATAAAAAAGCAGGGGACTACGCGGCGGCTTACCGCATATACGGCGACATACTGGCTACGAGCAAAGACCCTTTTTACGTGGACAACGCAAGGCGCGAAATGGAGAAACTGGCGCCGCTGCTGAGAGCGCCGTTATGAACCTCCTTATCCTGACGGATTCCAGCCGCCTGGACATATCCTCATACCAGGCGCTCCATACGGCCGCGGACCTCCTGAGACGCGGCCATCTCGTCTCGCTAATGTGTCCGGCGGATTCCCAGCTCTGCCGCGAAGCCCCGAAATACGACCTGGCGGCAAAGGAACTGACTTTAAGGCGGCGCATGGGTTTCTTCGAGGGGCCAGGCTACGATGTGGTGCATTACTACGACACGGAGCCGGCTAACGCCCTCCTGTTGAAGAGGCTTTCCGCGTCCTCCAAGGTCTTCATCAGCAGGGTGGCTCTGGGCGGGGAGGCCGCGATGCAGCGGCTTAAGAAGCTGGAACCGTACGTATCCAGGTTCATCGCTTCGTGCCCGTCGGTAAGGGGCGATATGTGCGCCGCCGGCATAGACCTGGCGCGGACTTTCGTCGTCCCTCCCGGCATCAATCCGGGCCGGTGGGAGAGCGCCATGCTCATCAAGCACGCCATGTTCCAGAAAAGGCCTTTCAAGGTCGGGACCGTGAGCATGGACCCTACCATGGCCGAGCAGGAATTCTTCCTGAAAACGGCCAAAGAGGTGCTCCTGGAGCTGCCGGAGACCAATTTCATGGTGGTCGGGGCGAAGGACGAACGCATACGCGACATGGCCAGGGACCTGGGCATAAGCCACAAGGTGGACGTGCTCTGGGAGAGGGAGGACATGCCGGAAGTTATGGCCATGCTCCACATCTTAGTAAAGGCCAATACTCGTCCCGGACTTTCGATGTCGCTTATAGAGGCGCAGGCCTCGGGCGTGCCCTGTATCGTGCCGCGGGTCAGGGGATTGAGCGATTATGTCGCTCACGGGCGCAACGGGATCCTGGTGAATCCTGGGGACGTCCGTTCTTACGCGGAGGCGATAATCGGCCTGATCCGCCATCCGGAGCTGTGCCATTCGATCTCCAGGTCGGCTTACGACCAGATCAGCCTGAACATGTCCATGCGGGTAGTTACCAATCTGATGTGCCAGCTTTACGAAGAAGCGTTCCTCTGAGGGCGGCGGGCGGTCCCCGGCCCGGGCCTCAGAACTCGCTCCAGGCCCTTCCCTTGTCGTCGCGGTGGGTGCAGTCTATCAGGACCCTGCCGAAGCGCGGACTGCCGGGACCGTTCACGTATATCCAGCCGCCGGTGTCCTTTATTTCCGCGTCCGGAACGCTGCGCACCGCGTTCGCGCGGGGATGGCGTCGGAGCTTGAGCTCCGGTACTTCGGCGAGAACGCCGTTGCGCACTATCTCGGAGATATCCGAAGGCATGCGGCCGCTTTCCTGGCGGAACAGCGCGACCGCTATCCTCAGCCCCTGCAGTTTCCGGACCGCCTCATAGGCCTCCATGCCGTAGAAAAAGCGGTAGGTTACGGCGTAAACCGCGAGTCCGGCCGCGGCCGCGGCCAGGAGCAGCGCTGAAGCCGTTCTTATTCCTGAGCTTTCGGCGTTCATATCGAGATGATACCAAAATTATCAAAGCCGCCGGAATTTTGTAGAATAAGGCCGTACCCTAAACGCCTCCAAGGAAGAATGTCATGAAAATACTTTCCCTGAATTGCGGCAGTTCGTCGGTCAAGTACTCCCTTTTCGACTGGGACAACAAGATCCCGCTCGCTTCCGGGGTGGTGGAGCGCGTGACTTCGGGCGGTTCCTTCATAAGCCACGAGGTGCCTGGACGGGAGCGCCTGGAGATCAAGCAGGATTGTCCCACGCATAAAGAGGCCATAAAGCTCGTGGTGGACACCCTCGTCCACAGGACCCACGGGGTCCTGGAGAATCTGTCCGGGATCGCCGCCGTAGGGCACCGGGTGGTGCACGGCGGGGAGAAGTTCGTGAAGTCGGTGGTCATAGACGATAAGGCGCTGGCCGCGTTCAGATCGTTGGCGGCTCTGGCGCCGCTCCATAACCCCCCGAATATACTGGGAATAGAGGCGGCCAGGGAGCTTATGCCCAAGGTGCCGCACATGGCCATAATGGACACGGCCTGGCATCAGACCATGCCGGCCTCCTCCTACCTCTACGCCCTTCCGTACCGCTGGTACAGGGACCACGGCATCCGCCGTTACGGCTTCCACGGCACCTCCTTCCTTTACGTCGCCAAGCGCACGAGCGTGATACTGGGGAAGGACCCTTTCAGGACCAATACCGTCATATGCCATATCGGCAACGGAGCGTCCGTCAACGCGGTCAGGAACGGGGTATCCTACGATACCAGCATGGGTTTCACCCCCCTAGAAGGGCTGGTAATGGGGACTCGCGCCGGGGACCATGACCCCGCCATCGGGCTTTACGTAATGGAAAAGGAAGGTATTTCGGCGAAGGAACTGGACGCGCTGCTGAATAAGAAATCCGGGATCCTCGGCATCACCGAACGTTTCACCGACCGGCGCGACGTGGAGAACGCGGCCGCGGCCGGCGACGAACGCGCCAAACTTACGATAGCCATCGAATCCTACCGGCTCAAGAAGTACATCGGCGCATACGCGGCGGCGCTCGGCGGATTGGACGCCGTAGTGTTCACCGCCGGCGTCGGAGAGAAAGGCGCGGTCACCAGGGCCGGCGCGCTTGAAGGCCTGGAGTTCCTGGGCATAAAGTGCGATCAGGCCCGGAACGAGCTTTCCAT